>JBHENZ010000258.1:0-3656 GCA_046261815.1 Pyrinomonadaceae bacterium
CTATATTTGCGCTTACTTACTTTCGGGCCTCCGCGATCAAGTCGAGCGCCCTTTCAGCGGGGCGTGCCAGCACTGCTTTATCGCCCACCTCGACTATCGGTCGCTGCAGCAGGCTTGGATGTTTCACCATCAAATCGATGATTTTGTCGTCAGGCGTATCTTCGCCGATGTTTAGCTCATTGTAAATCTTTTCCTTTTTCCGTACCACATCAATCGGCCGCAGATCCGCCTTTTTGAACAAACCGCGAAGCTTTTCTGCAGTCAGCGGCTTTATAAAGTAATCGACCCTATCGTAATCGATGCCGTTTTCACGAAACAGCGTGGCCAAGTTGCGGCACGTCGTTCAGGTCGGTTTTTCGTAGACAATGATTTTATGCGGCATGTTGGTGTTTTTGATTAAATTTACCCGGCCGAAGAATACGAAACAAAGCAAAACCGCCCAAACGAATCCGACATGCCGGAAACTTGCCTCTAATTTATACCCATCCTTTCATAAACGTTCTTCAGAGTGGCCGCGGCGATGACGCGCGCTCTTTCGGCACCGGGTTTGAGAATCGTATCGAGAGTTGCGTCGTCGTATTGTTTTACTTTCTCCTGAAACGGCCGAAGAAATTCGACAACCGTGTCGGCAAGCTCGGTTTTTAGTTGACCGTAGCCTTTGCCGGCGAAATGATCTTCGCATTCCTGCGGCGATTTGCCGGTGAGGATTTGGAAGATCGTCAGCAGATTTGTGACCGCCGGCCGCGTTTCGTCAAAACGGATGTCGGTGCCGGAATCGGTAACGGCGCGTTTGATTTTTTTCGTAACGGTGTCGCGGTCGTCGAGAAGGAAGATCGAGCCACTTGCATTCTCGTCCGATTTCGACATTTTTTTCGCCGGGTCTTGAAGCGATTTAATGTTTGCGCCGACCGGCGGAATAGAGGGTTCGGGAACCTTGAACGTTTGGCCGAAATCGCGGTTAAACCTTTCGGCGAGATCGCGTGAAAGTTCAAGATGCTGTTTCTGATCCTGGCCGACGGGGACGAGATCGGTCTGATAAAGCAAGATGTCGGAGGCCATCAGTAATGGGTAAGTGAAAAGGCCGACGCCAACGCTTGGAGCGTTATAAGTAAGATTAGCACCCCGGAACGTTATAGGTTCTCCTCTGAAAGTTAATCTCGCCTTTTCCTTAAACTGCGTCATTCGCTCAAGCTCGCCCATGCGGGCGATGCAGGAGAGGATCCACGTCAGCTCGGCGTGTTCCGGAACGTCGGATTGAATAAAGATCGTTGACTTTTGGGGATCGATGCCCGCGGCGAGATAAATACGCGCAAGGTCGAGAGTTTTTTGCCGCAGCGTTGTTGGGTCCTGCGGCAGGGTGATCGCGTGAAGATTGACGATGCAGAAAAAGCTTTCGTATTCATCTTGCAGCGCGACCCAATTTTTCAATGCCCCGAGATAATTGCCGATGTGAAGCTCACCGGTCGGTTGGGCGCCGCTGAAGATGCGTTTTTTCATTCGGCTGAATCAAATTGAAAGAATGTAAAGCAGTCCGTAAAAGAAAGGTGTAATAACCCACCGAAAAACGCCGACGTATACCAGAAACATCAAGATCAAGAATCCGTACTGCTCGAGCATCGCAAATGCCGGTTCGAAGCTCGGCGGTAAAAACGTCGCTAATATCTTGCTGCCGTCGAGCGGCGGGAAGGGCAGCAGATTAAACACAAATAATGACAAATTAAGAAGCATCAATTGACCGACAAAGAGGGCGAGGGGGTTCGTTCCTCTAAAGAAATCTTCAATCTGAAATCCCTGGAAAAGCATTATTTTTGCCGCGACAATACCGATAGTCAACAGTATTAGATTCGCCAGAACGCCGGCGATCGAGACCATTACGTTGGCGAGTTTATAACGGTCCCACTTGCGCGGATTCACGGGCGTCGGCTTGCCCCATCCGATAAGCGGAATGCTGCCAAGCGCGCCGCCCATCGCGCCGAGAAGAAACGCGATTATCGGGATAAGCAACGTTCCGATCGGATCCGTGTGTGCGACAGGATTGAGGGTAACGCGGCCCAGCATATAGGCTGTGTCGTCGCCAAATTTATAAGACATCCAGGCGTGGCCGGCCTCGTGCACCGATACCGCAAGCAGCAGCACGACCATGTAAACGACCAGGTGGCTGACCAGAGTGGCTATATCAAATTCGCCCATTTTTACTGCTCCGCCCGTCGCACATCAAAGCGGCATATCACGCCGGGCCCCTAGTTTGTTATTGCAAATAAATTGTGCCATTCTTTGACAACAAAATAAAACTTGCCTGAAAATTATGATGTTGAAAAAACTGCTTTTCGGGGGCGAAGCGGGTCTTTCGCCGATTGCAAATGCCGGTGTGGCGTTGCTGCGAATCTTCACGGGCGTCTCGATCGCGCTCGCACATGGTTTCGGAAAATTACCGCCCGGCGAACAATTTATCGGCGGGGTTGCGAAGATGGGCTTTCCGGCACCCACTTTTTTTGCTTGGGCGGCGGGATTTTCCGAATTTTTCGGAGGGATACTGCTGGCCATCGGTTTATCCACAAGGCCCGCGGCATTTTTTATCGCCGTGACGATGCTGGTTGCGCTAATCGGAGTTCACGCCGCCGACCCGTATCAGAGACAGGAGATGGCGTTTTTGTATTTGTTCGTTGCCATCGCGTTTTTGTTGATGGGAGCAAGTGATTGGAGCCTGGATAGTTATCTGAGGCGGGATTCGAGAGCACTGACAAGATCCGCAAACTGAATTTTGCGTGGCTTTTTATGAAGCACCACATCGTTTGCATCGCGAGCGAGTTTAAGGGTAACGAGTTTCTCGATGAAGCTCAGAATGCCGGCTGGCACGTGACGCTGGTAACGAAGAAAAAACTCCTTGATGAGGCTTGGGCATGGACGGCCCTTAACGATGTGAAAACAGTGGAGGACGAGGCCACGGCGGAAGATTATATTCGCACGGTCGCCAATATCGCGGGAACCCGGCCGATCGATCGCGTCGTCGGGCTCGACGAATTCGATGTTATCACGGCCGCAAAGGCGCGCGAGCACCTACAGCTTGGAGGTATGACAACCTCCCATGCCTTGCGTTTTCGCGACAAGCTGGCGATGCGGAATATCGCCTCGGCGGCCGGAATCCCGGTTCCCGAATTCGTCGGAGCGACAAATGCAAATGTCGTCAATCGGTTTCTTGCGCAGGTTTCACCGCCGTGGATAATAAAGCCGCGCACCGAAGTTTCGGCGTTCGGCATTCGTAAATGCACGAGAAAGGCCGAAGTTTGGAGTGTTCTGAATGACCTTGATCGACGAAATACCTGGCGCGATCATCCGTCGCAATATCTGATCGAGCGTTTTATCGAGGGAAAGGTCTTTCACGTCGATTCGGTCGTGTGCGACGGCAAGGTGCAAGTGGCGGGCGTCAGCGAATACGGCACGCCGCCGTTCCGCGTCACGCATTTTGGCGGCGTATTCACATCGTCGATCGTGCCTTACAGGTCCAGGGAGCGAAAAGAGCTCGAAAAATTAAATTCGAAGCTGCTTAGTGCGTTCAAATACGAACGCGGAGTTTCGCACGCAGAATTTCTGCTAAGCGAACGCGACGGCAAATTTCACCTGCTTGAGGTGGCGTGCCGCGTCGGCGGCGCTTACAT
>JBHENZ010000259.1:0-2616 GCA_046261815.1 Pyrinomonadaceae bacterium
GCCGGAGATATCGCCGAAAAAAAATTCGGCAAGAGAATAATGACGGCCTCGGACGTAAAAGACTGCCTTGGCGAGGCCTTCGAACAAGCGGCCAGTTGATCTGCGATCGTTGATCACAAACTCACCCGAAGAAACCTTTGCCGTCGGCGAAGCGATCGGCCGCGAGGTCAAATCCGGCACGCTTATCCTTCTAACCGGCGGGCTTGGTGCCGGGAAAACGCTGTTGACTAAGGGAATTTTGCAGGCCCTAGGTTTTGACGCTGACGAGGTCACAAGCCCGAGCTTTGCTCTCGTAAATAAATATCCGACCGGGCATTTCGACGTTTTCCATATAGACCTATGGCGCCTTGAGAAAGACGGCGATCCCGCCGGTGCGGTTGGGCTGCACGAAATTCTCGAAGATCCGAATGCCATCGTAATCGTCGAGTGGGGGGAGAGGCTGGGTGAAGTACGAGTCGAGCGAGCGCTGATTCGAATCGACCTTTCCGGCAAGGGCGAGGGGACGCGATCAATCAAGATTTCGGGCGGCTGACTTTTTTTTCCTCGAAACGAACCGAACAATTCGTGTAACATTAATTTAACAAAAAGGGCGGGCAAACATAGCCTATAATGTTTACCGCCTTTATGTCTCACACCGAAACGTTGACAGCTTCCAAATCCACCGTAGCGCCGCCTGAATCCTTGCCCGATCAATCCAGCGAGCCGATATTCTTTAATCGCGAGCTTAGCTGGCTCGAATTTAACCGGCGAGTGCTCGACTACGCCCTTGACGACCGCCTGCCCGTGCTCGAGCGGCTTAAGTTTCTATCGATTTTCTCCACGAATCTGGACGAATTTTTCATGATCCGCGTGGCGGGCCTCAAGGAGCAGGTTGAGGAAGGCGTTCGTGAACTTTCGCCGGACGGACTTACGGCGGCCGAACAGATTCGTGAGATTTGCAAGCGGCTGCGGCCGATGCTCAAGCGGCAAAACATCTGTCTGCACAATATCGTTTTGCCCGAGCTGGAAAAAGCCGGGATAACGATCGAGCCCTATCGAACCCTTGACGCGCGCGAGAAAAAGAAGCTCGATAAATATTTTCGAGACAATCTTTTTCCGATGCTCACGCCACAAGCAGTCGATTCGAGTCATCCGTTTCCGTACATATCGAATTTGAGCTTGAACCTCGGTTTGTTTATCGAGCCGGACCGGAACTCGATTCAGCGAAACTTGCGGCATCTGTTCAGGCAGAAACGATTCGCACGGATCAAGCTACCGCCGACAGTCCCGCGCCTTATTCAAATCAGTGAAAAGAAAATGCGGTTCGTGCTTCTTGAAGAAGTTATCGCGGCGAACGCACATCACTTATTTCCGAACATGAAAACAAGCGGCGGCTTTCTTTTTCGCGTTACGCGCGATGCGGACATCGAGCTGCGTGAAGATGAGGCGGGCGATTTGCTGCGAACGCTTGAAAGCGAATTGCAGCGGCGGCGATTCCGGTTCGCCGTTCGGCTCGAAGTTTCAACCGAAATGCCGGACAAGATGCTCAAGGTTTTGACTGCCGGGATTGGATTGACCGATGCCGAGGTTTACCGATTCGATGGGCTACTCGACATTCCCGATTTGATGCAACTTTATTCGCTCGATCGCCCACTTCTCAAGGAGCGAACGATTCCGCACCATTACCCACCAGCTTTCCAGGAAAAGAACGTTTTCGACGTGTTGAAAAAGCAGGACGTTCTTGTGCACCATCCTTACACTTCATTTGCGGTTCTTACGGATTTTCTTTCGGCCGCAGCCGAGGATCCGGATGTGCAGGCCATCAAGATGTGCTTATATCGGACGGGCAAAGACTCCCCAATCGTCAGTTCGCTCGTTCGGGCGAGCCGGATGGGAAAGCAGGTGACGGCCGTCGTTGAGCTAAAGGCGCGTTTTGATGAAGAGAACAACATCGAATGGGCGCGCCGGCTCGAAAGTGAAGGCGTGCACGTCGTCTATGGGATCAGCACCTTAAAAACGCACTCGAAAGTATTGCTCGTCGTGCGTCGCGAAAAGGGAAAGCTTGGCCGCTACGTTCACATCGGTACGGGAAATTACAATCCCGTAACGGCAAAACAATATACCGACCTTGGTATCCTAACGGCCGACCATGCAATCACCGGCGACGCAACAAATCTGTTTAATTTTCTCACCGGCTATTCGCAGCAAAACAAATACAGCCGCCTTCTTGTCGCACCGGTGAACATGCGGGAGAAATTCATCGAGCTGATCCGCCGCGAAGCCGCGGCGAGCACGGACGGTAAGCCGGCCCGAATCATTGCCAAGCTAAACAGCCTGACCGACGTCGAATTGATAAACGAGCTTTACGCAGCCTCGGGCGCCAAAGTCGAAATTGACCTGATCGTTCGCGGAACCTGTGCCCTGCGGCCGGGGCTAAAGGGAATTTCGCAAACAATTCGCGTCCGGTCGATCGTCGGCCGCTTTCTCGAACACAGCCGGATATTTTATTTTGCGAACGGAGCGGACGACGGCAACGAGGTCATGCTAACGGGAAGCGCCGACTGGATGCTGCGCAATCTGGACCGGCGTGTAGAAGTCGTGATGCCGGTGGTCGATTCGGAGATTAGAACATATCTC
>JBHENZ010000260.1:0-3250 GCA_046261815.1 Pyrinomonadaceae bacterium
CTTCGAAGGGCCGTTTTCCCGGAATATCGAGAAGAACGATTCCGGTCAGAATCGACAATATTCCCTGGCCGGGACCGACGAGCTGAACGATCCCGAGAAGAAGAATTACAAGGCCCAGAAAATTTTTCACCAGCACAACGCCCCACCGCTTGAACCAGCTCGTATCAGTACGGAAATCCTGTTGATAGTGCGTGCTGAAATAATTCACGGGTATCTTTATAAATACAATCGCAATCACAATTATATTTAACACTATCGATCCGATAAAAAGGCCGAGCCCCAGGAGAAAGCGCCCAAGCGTCAACGATTCCCAAAAGCTTGCGATCCACTCAATCATTCGGCCTCAAAGCTGGCCGCCGGGCGAGATTTCGAGGCGGCGAAACTCTTTCCAGATAAAGTACATTCGATGAACGAACGTCCAGACCGAACCGACGGCGAGTATCCAGAGAACCTGCGGCATACGGTTGAACCAGAAATTGTCGTTTGACCAGTCCCAGGTCGAAAGTGCACCGATGATAACGAGGACGACGCGTTCCGGCCGCTGCAAAAAGCCTACGTTTGCCTTGACACCGAGGCCCTCGGAGCGGGCGGTCGAGTAGCTGACGAGAACCGCTGCCATCATCGCGACACCGGCAAGGGTTACGTTCAGGAGCGAGTGCTGTGGCGAATTGCCGGCGTAAAAGACCATAATCCCGACGAACACGACCATGTCCGAGAGGCGGTCAAGCGTCGAATCGAGAAAGCCGCCGAACTTCGTCACGTTGCCGGTCGATCGCGCGACGTTGCCGTCCAGCATATCGAAAACGTTCGCGACGATCAGCACAACACCTGCCCAGAAAAATTCACCGATGCCGAAAAGCACCGCGCAGCCGACGTTGATCATCACGCCGATCGTCGTTAGGATGTTAGGGTGAACGCCAAGCGACGTCAGGCCGCGAACCATCGCACCGATAATTGCCATCGCCCCGCGGCCTATGCTTTCGCCTAACATAGTAAGTGTCGGTTGGCAGTTAGGCAGCAGCAGCAGCTGCCTACTGCTGCCGGTTTTCGTGGATTGTCGTCAGCCGGCTGATTTCGAAAGTGCGCAGGCCGGTCGGCGTTTTTACCTTGACCTCATCTCCTTCTTCCTTTCCCATCAGTGCCTGGCCAATCGGCGATACCGTCGAGATAAGACCTTTTTCAGGGTCGCTTTCCTCTGAAGTGACTAGTTTGTACGTGAACTTCTCTTCTTTCTCGAGGTCGAAAACCACGACGGTCGACCCGTAAGCCGCGCGGTCTTCGGGAATTTTCGAAAGATCGATAGATTCGACTTCGTTGATCCGCTTGCGGACCTGCATTATGCGGGCCTGAACGATCGACTGGCGTTCGAGCGCGGCTTTGTACTCCGCATTCTCGCGCAAATCGCCAAACTCGCGCGCCTTTTGTATCTCTTTTGGTAACTTAAAATGCAGCTCGTCTTCAAGCGAATCGAGCTCGTCTCGTAGTTTTTTCTTAACAGCTTCCATAATTCGGTTGGCAGTTGGCAGCGACAGTAGGGCGGGAAAACCATATACATTCCGCCTACTGCTGCTGCAATTGCCCTCTGCCTACATTTTATGCTCGTCCGGTGCGGCAAACGAGATGCCGATGTCGCGGGCCGTGCGAACGAGTTGGCCGTTAGCCGGCACGGTTTTGATATTCGCACACGCTTCGGAAATCGGCACTGTTACGACTTCGCCGGCTTGTAACGCAACCATTTTACCCTTCTCGCCGCTTGCCAAGGCACGCACCGCGCACGCGCCGAAGTTTGTCCCGAGCATCCGATCGAAAGCGTTCGGGCTGCCGCCGCGTTGGAGGTGCCCGAGCACGACGCAGCGCGCCTCCTTTGCGCTTCGATTCTCGATGCAATGTCGGACGTATTCACCGATGCCGCCGAGCCTAAGCTCCTGTGCGTCCTGATAAAATTCAGTTTTCCCGACTTCGCGCGCACCCTCCGCTACGACAATATTTGTAAACTTCGAACCGCTTCGCTCGCGTTCGGCAACTTTTTTCATTACCGAGTCAAATGAAAACTGGATTTCCGGAATCAGGATAATATCAGCGCTGCCGGCCAGTCCGGCGTGAATCGCGATCCAGCCCGTATTGCGCCCCATTACTTCGAGAATCATCACGCGGTCGTGCGAGGCGGCCGTCGTGTGCAGGCGGTCGAGAGCCTCGGTCGCGATATCGATCGCGGTCATAAAGCCAAATGTTAACTCGGTGGCCGCGAGATCGTTATCGATAGTCTTGGGCACGCCGATAACGGGAAACCCTCGCTTGTCGAACTGCTCAGCGATGGCAAGCGTTCCCTCGCCGCCAAGAACGATAAGGGCTTCGATCTCGAGAATATCGAGATTCGCGATGGCTTGATCAATCGGCAGTTCTGTAAAGACTGGCTGCCCCTCGATCATTTTGACGAAGCTGCCCTTGTTGCGGGTGCCGAGTATCGTTCCGCCGCGCGGCAAAATGCCGCTCACGGTTTTGGTCGTCAGACGCATCGTTTTCGGCTCGCCGAGAATGCCCTCGAAGCTGTCCTCAATGCCGACGCATTTCATCCCAAACTCGCCGATTGCAGTTCTGACAACGGCCCGAATGACCGCGTTAAGCCCCGGTGCATCGCCGCCGCCTGTGAGAATTCCTACCTGCTTGTACATGAAGCTTCCGTACCAATTTGATTTTAACCGGTGGGGAACAACTCTCAAAACTATCTTCTCTGTCGGACTTGCGAGATGTAACGACGAGCAAAGAGAGCTTACGTCGGGCGGCATCATGGCACTTTTCGCAAAAGTAGACCAAAATGCACCATGAGGACCGAAAAAAGCTTCATTAAAGAGAGATGAAAGAATCCATTGCCCAAGACACATAAATAAAGGCGAAATTGAAACTCGATCTACGAAGCGCGATGTTTCTTTTGCGGAGGCCTTTCGTTTTTGGCTCAAGTTAGGATTTATTTCTTTTGGTGGTCCCGCCGGACAAATCGCCATTATGCACCGCGAACTTGTCGACCGTCGGCGGTGGCTATCGGAAGAAAGATTTTTACACGCGCTAAATTACTGCATGCTGCTGCCCGGCCCCGAGGCGCAGCAGCTCGCCATCTATATCGGCTGGCTGATGCACCGCACTTGGGGCGGTTTTGTCGCCGGAGCGTTCTTCGTCGTTCCTTCCATTTTCGTCTTACTGCTGCTTTCCTATATCTACGCGGCTTACGGCAATGTTCCGATAGTTTTGGGCG
>JBHENZ010000261.1:0-6990 GCA_046261815.1 Pyrinomonadaceae bacterium
CGGTGCCGAGCGGGCACGCGCTTATGCGAAGCGTTTGAACGCGGGCCTCGCACTTTGCGACAAGCGTCGCGACCGGCCAAACGAGGCTGATGTGATGAACATAGTTGGCGACGTGAAGGGAAAAAATTGTCTGATCGTCGACGATATGTGCGATACGGGCGGCACGATCTGTAAGGTCGCCACGGCGTTGCATGACGCCGATGCGAACGAGGTTTATGCGTGTTTCACACACGCGGTTTTGTCCGGCCAGGCGGTCCACAAGATCGCAAACTCGCACCTGAAAAAAGTGATAGTAACTAACACGATTCCCGTGCAGAATTCTGGAAAACCGCTGCTTGACGGTGGAAAAATCGAGATCCTGAGCGTCGCGAAAATTCTTGCGTCGGCGATCAAATCTATCCACGACGAAACGAGCGTTTCGTCTTTGTTTATTTAGTCTCGAGTTCCGGCTTTAACTTGTTAGGACGAACTCGAAACTCGAAACTGGAAAAAGTTATGGCAGAAAAAATTAAAATCAAAGCCGAAAAACGCGATAATGGCGGCAAGAATGTAAATCGTCGCTTGCGCGCCGACGGCAAAATTCCCGTCGTCATTTACGGCGGCGGTGGTGAATCGGTCGCGGCAATTGCCGAGCTCAAAGACCTTGCCGCGATATTGCGAACCGATGCGGGCATCAATACCGTTTTCTCGCTTGATCTCCCAGGCGAATCGGGCGACGTTATCTTTCAGGAGCGGCAGATCGACCCGGTGAGAGGTCGGCTTATTCACGCCGATCTTCGCCGCATCGCCAAAGGTGAAAAGATGGAGATGACCATTCCGATTCATCTGGTCGGCGAGGCCGAGGGCCTAAAGGAAGACGGAGCGGTTCTTTCGCAAGCGATGCGCGAGATCAAGGTTTTGGTCGAACCGGCCAAAGCTCCGGAATCTTTCGACCTCGACATCACCGAGCTTGCCGTCGGCCACTCATTGCACGTGTCCGATCTCAAAGTTGGCGAAGGCGTCGAGGTTCACGAAGAACCCGAAACGGTGATCGCTTCGGTGGTCATCGTAAAGGAAGAAGAGCTTGAGCCGCAGCTCGAAACGGCTGAGCCGGAAGTTGTCGGCGAAGGGCCGACCGAAGGTGGCGAAGGCGGTGGGGAGCCGGCCGAATAAATACGGCAAAACTTTAGTTTGCCGACCGCCGGATCAAACTAAAGTTTGATGGACGAGGGAACTCCAAACTGGCTAATCGTCGGCCTCGGAAATCCGGGTGCGGCTTACGAAATGACGCGACACAATCTGGGCTTTATGGTCGTCGATTTGCTTGCTCGTGAGTTGCTGACGCAGGTAAAGCGCGACGAATGCAGATCGTTGGTCGGCCGTGCTGAGATTGAGGGCGTCAGATGCGAATTGGTCAAACCGCAGACGTTCATGAATCTGAGTGGCGACGCCCTCAGTTGTTTGGTCAAGAAACCGGATCGCTCGATCGGAAAACTGATTGTCATTTCTGACGAACTCGCATTGCCGTTCGGGAAAATTCGTTTAAGATCTAACGGTTCGCATGCCGGTCACAACGGGTTGCGGTCGATCATCGATGTTTTGAAAACTAACGAATTTATCCGGCTTCGAATCGGGATCTTGCCTGAGCATCCGGTAGCGAACACGAAGAATTTCGTTCTTGAAAATTTTTCGAAAAACGAAATCCCCGTGGTCGAAGAAATTTTGGAAAACTCTGTCGCCGCGATCCGAAGCGTGATACGAGATGGAATCGAAAAAGCGATGGCGATTTGGAATTAACACGGGCGTCAGTACCGCTTGCGGTAGCGGGTGGTTGAAACGCAGTCAGAACTAAACATATGGTCAGCTAATTACTAATTATAATTTAAGTAAGTAATTGACAGTTAATAACGACGGGACCCTTCTTGCTTTAACCGAAAGACGTTGAAGCTCGACGAGCCAAAAGGAGGAAATGTGGCAAACAGAACGTACGAAGTAATGTACATCATCGATCCTGATACCCCTGAGGATCGGGTCGGAAAACTTAATGAAGCCGTCGGCGCGCTTATCGAAAAAGAAGGCGGCACCGTGATTCGCCGGAATGATATCGGTCGAAAAATTTTCGCTTACCCGATCGGTAAGAAAACGGAAGGCTATTATGTCCTTTTCGAAATCGAAGGCAGTGGTCAAGAGATCGCCGAACTCGAACGCCGAATGCGCGTGAACGATATGATCCTGCGTTATATGACCGTACGTGTTGACGAAGACCGCAAGAAAGCGGATAAGATACGAGCAAAACGCGAAAGACGTGCCGCTCACCGAACCAGGTTTCGCGAGACCGGCGAAACCGCACAAGAGCAGGCGGCCTAGAGGAGAATTATGGCAGAAAGAGAAAATGAACCCGTAAACGAACGCGAACTGGGCGGCGGTCCAGACGAGCAATTCGGCGATAAAATGCCGCGGCGTTATCAGCGTCGGCGCCCGCGTACTGTGGTTCCGGACTACGTCGACTGGAAAGATATCGATTATTTGCGGCAGTTCGTACCCGAGCGCGGCAAGATTATGCCGCGCCGCATTTCGGGAATTACGGCAAAGGACCAGCGACGCATTTCGACCGCGATAAAACGCGCACGAATGATGGGAATGCTGCCCTTCGTCGCGGATTAAAGCAAAAGGAATTTTTACAATGGCAAATACAACAGTTCTTTTACGAGAGGATATCGATACGCTGGGCGGTCGTGGCGAGGTCGTCAAGGTTAAAGCAGGCTACGCGCGGAATTACCTTTTGCCGCAAGGTCTGGCGTCGCTCGCGACCAAGGGCAACGTTAAACAGATCGAGCAGGAACGCGAGGCGTTGCTGAAACGGGCTGCCGTCGAGAAAAATACGGCCGAAGCTCAAAAAGAGCAGATGGGAGCGATCGCGCTCGATTTCGAGCGAAAGGCCGGCGAGGGCGGCACGCTTTTTGGCTCGGTTACATCGATGGATATTGCCGACGCGCTACAGCGAAAGGGCTACGAAATAGACCGCCGTCGAATCGCGCTTCGCGAGCCGATCAAGGAAACGGGCGAATATACCGTTAACGTCAAACTGCATCGTGAGGTCACGCTGCAGGTTCCGGTTAAGGTTACTGCTGAAGGTGGCGAGACAATCGAGGAAAAACCCGGCCGCAAGTCCCGCAAACAGGCAAAAGCCGAATCGGAAGAAGCACAGGCCGAAGCCGCCGGGTCCGAAACCTCGGGCGAGCCGGAAGCAGCGGACGAGGCGTGATTATAAGTGGCACACCCCCTCAAGGTCGTGTTTCTGCCTATTGATATACGGCCCCGGCTGTTTTACTATCGATAATGCCGAATCTGCACGCTTTATCCAAATGAAAACGGCCTTACTCACACGACCGGTTTACACGCCGCCGAAGAATATTTCTTACGGTCGTAAAGCGAGCACGCTCGACATTGCCGATGCTTTCACGCTCTATGCTAACCCTGAACCGCAATCGAATAAAATCGTAACTCTTATCGCTCCGCCGATTTACTTTTCAAAAAATTCGTACAGCACGCCGCTCACTCTTCCGCTCGGTCTTGCGTACCTTGCGGCGTCGCTCGAAAAATCGAATTACAAGGTAAAAATTCTGGATTGCCGCAGCGAGGACGTGAACAACATCCGTCTATCCGCGGACGGGCGGTTCAAAATTCAAGGAATGGACGAAGCCGCATCGATCGGAGCTATCGATCCGGCCACCGACATTATCGGGGTGACGATAATGTTCTCGCAGGAATGGCCGCAGATCCGCGATTATATCAACTGCATAAGGGCAAAATTTCCCGACGCGACGATCATCGTCGGCGGCGAGCATCCGACCGCGATGCCCGAGTACACGCTTCGTGACTGTCCGACGATCGATTATCTTGTTCGCGGCGAAGGCGAGCTGACGTTGCTCGAAACTATTCATCGACTGCGAACCGGCCGCGACGGGAAAGGCGTCGCCGGCGTTTCGTACATTGAGAACGACGTTTATTTTCAAACCGAACTCTCCGCTCGCATGGCCGACATTAAAAAGATGCCGTGGCCGGCCTGGCATTTGATCGACATCGAGCCGTATTTTCAGCCGAATTTCACGATGGGTATTAGCCACGGCCGGAACATAGCGATGCTCGCCACGCGCGGCTGTCCGTATCAATGCACTTTCTGCTCGAGCCCGTCGATGTGGACGACGCGATATGTAATGCGGTCGACCTCTGACGTCGTCGACGAAATCGCGCATCAGATCGAAAAGTATCAGGTAAACAGCATAGACTTTTATGACCTAACCGCGATAGTCAAACGCGAATGGATTCTGGAATTTATCAGCGAGATCGATCGACGCGATTTGAAAATCACGTGGCAACTGCCGTCGGGCACACGCTCAGAAAGTCTCGACGAGGAAGTGATCAAGGGGCTGGCTCGAACAGGCTGCGAATTTCTCGTTTATGCACCCGAAAGCGGCTCGAAGCGCACGCTCGAAATGATCAAAAAGCGGGTGAATCTCGAAAACCTCGAACAGTCGCTGAAGATCGCCGTCAAGAACGGCATCATCACCAAGGTAAATTTCATCATCGCGTTTCCGTTCGAGACGCGTCGCGATATTTTCGACACGCTCAAGTTCGTCTGGAAACTTGCTTTGTTGAAGGTCAATGACTGCAACATTTCGGCCTTTTCGCCGTATCCCGGCTCGGAACTGTTCCGCGAGCTCGACGACGAAAGAGCCTTCGGCAAGATCGGCGATGATTATTTCCACACCCTTATGACGCAGTTTGATTTTACGGTCACGCGCAATTTCTGCCGTCATGTTTCGGCCGTGGAGATACTGCTCTATCGCGTGATTGGCATGGGTGGCTTTTATGCGCTTAGCTATCTACGCTCCCCCGCTAATCTCTTTCGTCTCGCACGCAACGTATTCCGCGATCAGTTTCGCCCGACGAGCATGTTCGAACAGCGCATCTACGACTTCGCCGTCCGCACGCGAAAAACTTTCGGCCGCAAAGAAGCGTCCGCCTAACGTTCGCTCAAGATTTCCTCTCAAAGTTTTTTCTCTTCTTTTTTTCCTTTTCTTTGGTCCGGTTCGTTTCAATCAACAAATAGGTATAGCAAATAACAGGAGGGGCGCGAAACTCGACCCAAATCTTTGTCATCCACCTCGATTAGGTTTAATATCTTTACTGCATACATTCTCTTTATATTAACCGGCTAATTTTTCCCGACCGTATTCCGCAGGTCATTTCGGATCGCCGGTTTTAGATTCATAATCATGGCACTTGCAGCATTTCCCGAGTCGCGTCGCGAACAATTTCTCGAACGCCCGCTGCCCAGCAACGAAGACGGCGAGCGAGCCATTCTCGGTGCGATCATCCTCGACAACTCGCTTATCGCACAGGCGGTCGAGCATCTAAAGCCCGAAGATTTTTATCACCCTCTGCACCGGCGTATCTTCAACGCGATGATCTCGCTTTTCGAGACGTCGAAACGCATCGATCCTATTTTGATCGCCGAAGAGCTAAAAAAGGATGGCCCTGTAGAGGCTATCGGCGGAGTCGCCACGATCACCAATCTCACCTTCGGTCTGCCGCATTTCACAGACTTGAAGGAATACATCAAGCTCGTTCGTGACAAGTCCCTGATGCGCGCCCTGGTTCGCGCCTGCAACGAAATCACCAGCGAGGCCCTCGAAGAGGAGCAGGACGCAGAAACCATTCTCGACCGTGCCGAGCAAACCATCTTTCAGCTCGCCGAGACCAAAGAACGGCAAGGATTTTCCCGCATCCAGCCGATCGCCGAAAGCGTATTCGTCAAAATTCAGGAATATGCGCATCGCGATTCGCACGCGCTAACCGGCCTCGCGACCGGCTTTCGCGATTTCGATCAATTGACCAGCGGTCTTCAGGCGGGCGACCTCGTGATCGTTGCAGCGCGTCCCTCGATGGGCAAAACCGCACTCGCTTTAAACATCGCCCAACGCTCGGCCGTAAACGAACGCGCGACCGTCGCGGTCTTCTCGCTCGAAATGTCGAAGGAACAATTGGTGATGCGTATGCTAAGCGCGCAGGCCTCGGTCGATTCGCGAAGCCTTCGCTCGGGCATGCTCGGCAAGAACGATTGGGCTCGTCTCGCCGAGGCCATCGGCCTGCTCGCCTCGACCGATATTTACATTGACGATACGGCAGGCATCAACGTTCTCGAAATGCGTGCAAAGCTTCGCCGCCTGGTCGCCGAGCAGAAAATGCTCGACCTAATATTAGTCGATTACCTACAACTAATGGGCAGCCCGCGTCGAAACGAAAATCGGCAGCAGGAAGTTTCGCAAATCTCGCGCGATCTAAAATCGCTGGCAAAAGAATTCAACGTTCCGGTTATTGCTCTTTCTCAGCTTTCTCGCGCACCCGAGGCCCGCAACCCGCCAAAGCCAATGATGTCCGACCTACGCGAATCGGGAAGTATCGAGCAGGATGCCGATGTAGTAGCGTTTATTTATCGTGCGGACTACTACGCAAAATCGCCGGACGATATTCCTGAAGACCAGAAAAATATCGCTGAAATAATCATAGCCAAGCAGCGAAACGGCCCGACCGATACGATAAAGCTGGCCTTTCTGAAACAATTCACGCGATTTGAGGATCTGTACGATTCGGGAAATTTCGGAATGAGGTCCAATTACGGAAAACAGATGCAAGGATCGAAAGCGTCGCACAAAGAATTGTCTGAATAAATTTAGGTTGAGCGTGCGTAGCACGCGACCACAACTTTTGCTACAACATGAAGCCGCAGGCGGAATGTGTAGTAATAATGAACAACGATCACGAGTGTGTGTGAAACACGCGTCACAATGACATTTATATAGTGACGCGTGTTTCACACGCTCAACCGGTTAATTTAATTCGACTACACATTTCGCTTCGCTCCATGTGTAGCTAAGAATATTTCCACGTGCTTCGCACGTTCCGAAAAACCCGTTGTATACCGAAAATATGCAAACAAGCACCCAA
>JBHENZ010000262.1:0-4523 GCA_046261815.1 Pyrinomonadaceae bacterium
AATAACGCGAGCTCTGGTCGGTGCGAAACTGTTCGAATTCCTTCGCATCAAAATAGTTTGAATGCGGGTCGAGCGAGTGCAGCATCGAATCGATCGACGATTTGAAAACATTGTTATAGTCGATCTTTGAGCCGACGACGTGATTGTCTTCGATTACCGACAGGGCCTCGGCAACGTCCTGCTCGATCGTCTCGCCTGTGACGACTTTGGACGAAGTCGAAGCCGGTGCCGACGAACTTTTTACCGTTGATTTAGCGATGGCGGGACCATCTTGGGCCGAAATATTAAATGCGAGAAAGGCTGATAGCAGAAAGCCTAAAGGAAAAACGAAAATTCTTTTCACTACGCGATTTCTCCTAAATAATTGCTCTCCGGACGGACCGGCTGGCACCGAAATGATAGCATTCATTGGAGTAATTTGCGACGAATTTAGTTGCTCGCGGCCTTCTTACACGGCAAAACACGGCTTCACCCCATCACATTTATCGGTTAGACTTCTTACCGGCGATCCCGCCCCGTTTTACTGCGGAATTCATCAACCAAAGACAACGATGCCTCACTTGCTTGAAGTAAAAAATTTAGAAACGCATTTTCCAACTCGCGGCGGACTGGTTCGGGCGGTTGACGACGTTAGTTTTTACGTCGACGAAGGCGAAATGGTCGGGTTAGTCGGCGAATCGGGCTGCGGCAAATCGATAACCGCCTTATCGATAATGGGTCTAATTAGCCCGCCTGGGAGAATCGTAGGAGGGTCGATCCGTTTCAAAGAGGAGGAACTAACGACGGCGCGGGCCGAGCGAATGCGCGAAATTCGTGGAAACGATATCGCGATGATCTTCCAGGATCCAATGACCTCTCTTAATCCGGTGTTTACGGTCGGGGAGCAAATCGCGGAAGCCACTCGCCTTCATCGTGGTGCAACCAAGAAAGAAGCCTGGCGTGCGGCGACCGATGCGATGGATGAGGTTGCAATACCGGCGGCAGACCGGCGTGCCAAAGATTACCCGCATCAACTGTCAGGCGGAATGCGTCAGCGTGTGATGATCGCGATGGCGCTTGCGTGCGATCCGGAACTTCTTATCGCCGACGAGCCGACCACCGCTCTCGACGTAACAATACAAGCGCAGATTCTCGAGCTGCTCGACGAACTGCGAAAAACGCGCCGGCTCGCCGTGCTGTTGATCACGCACGATCTCGGAGTTGTGGCGGAAACGGCAGATCGCGTTTGCGTGATGTATACGGGCAAGATTGTCGAAGAGTCGAACGTCGATGAGCTCTTTGCCGAGCCGAAGCATCCGTACACACGCGGCCTTTTACGATCGGTGCCCAAGCTAAGGTCCGTTTCGAATGACGCGACGACAAGGCTGCAAACTATCGAGGGCGTCGTTCCGAATCCGACAAAGCTCCCGCCCGGCTGCCACTTTGCTCCGCGGTGCGAGTTTCGGATAGAACGCTGTACGCATGGCGAGATTCCGCTCTATCGACTCGAAAATGGAGTCGGCGTTAGGTGCGTGCTCTACGATGAAGAGTCAAGGAACGGCGTCCGTCTGCCCGAAGTACGAACGGCCGTCGCCGGTGCGACGTAGTACTGCCCAATCAATTTTTCTTCACTAACCAAATGTTATCGCCCCCTGGCAAAAGCGAACCGCAATATCTCGTCGAGGTTCGGAATCTCGTCAAGCATTTTCCAGTCGAAAATTCCGATGATCTTGTGCGTGCGGTCGACGATGTTTCGTTCCAGATAATGTCGGGCGAAACGCTCGGGCTCGTCGGTGAATCGGGCTGCGGGAAATCGACTGTGGGACGTTGCCTATTACGGATGTACGAACCGACGTCGGGCGAGGTTATTTTCGAAAGTCGCGATATTCTAAAACTTGACAATCGCGAGCTCCAGCCGCTGCGGCGCGAAATGCAGATCATTTTTCAGGACCCGTACGCGAGCCTTAACCCACGGCTGAATATTTTTTCTATAGTCTCTGAGCCGCTGACGATTCACGGCGTTTCGTCAAAGGCGGAAAAGCGTGGACGTGTCTCCGATTTGCTGCAAAAGGTCGGCCTCGATCCGACGTACGCCGACCGATATCCGCACGAGTTTTCCGGCGGTCAGCGACAGCGAATCGGCATCGCAAGGGCTCTCGCTCTCAACCCAAAGCTGATTGTTTGCGATGAGCCGGTTTCGGCTCTCGACGTCTCCGTGCAGGCACAGGTCGTAAATCTTTTGCAGGATTTGCAGGCCGAGTTCGGACTGACATATCTTTTTATCTCGCATGGACTCGCGGTCGTCGAGCATATTTCGAATCGCGTTGCCGTAATGTATCTTGGGAAGATCGCTGAGATCGCGCCGTCGCGCGATTTATACGAGCGTCCGCTCCATCCGTACACAAAGGCCCTTCTCTCCGCGATTCCCGTTCCGGATCCGCGGCAAAAACGCCAGCGTATTGTCTTGACCGGCGACGTGCCAACACCGATCAATCCGCCGTCGGGCTGCAGATTTCGCACACGCTGTCCGTTCGCGATCGAGCAATGTGCCGAGGTGGTGCCGGAGCTGCGTGAGATCGAGGCGGGACACTTCGCCGCGTGCGTCCGCGTAGAGGGATACGGCTTAGACAGCTCGATCGAGAAAATCGGTTGAAACAAATGATTTCGAAAATCGTATTCGTTTTCTTTTTAGTACCCTACAAACCAAAATAAGGCTGGAATATAAAATATGAATCGCGTTGCAGCAATTACCGTTGCGGTAATGGGAGTGATTTTAATCGTACTGGGTGCACTCAAGATCGCCCCGGGCCTGATCCAGTCAGGCGTAACACTGATCGTTTTCGCCTGTATAATCGTCGGCCTCAGTTTCATCGGAAAGCCGGAAGCCGACGAAACCCCGCGGCAGCCGACGGCATGGACGCTCGCAAATATTTTCTTCTCGCCCGGCGAAGTGTTTCAGCACTTACGTAGGCATCCTCGCTGGCTGGCGGCGGCATTGATCATGGCCGTGATGTCGACAATTTACGGCAATCTTTTTGTCAACCGTCTTACGCCCGAACGCGTGGCGAATCACACGATAGATAAAACGCTCGAGATGTCGTTTCTCAACGACGCGGCACGCACGCAAATCGAGGCCGGTCGAAAGGATGCTATTGCCGAAGCCGCGAATCCAATTACGCGCGCCGCCGGGGCCCTGGCCGGATTCGCATGGAGCACGATCGGATATCTGGTTCTCGCCGCCCTGTTCCTTTTATTCGCCCTAGCAATGGGAGGGCGAATAAATTTCTGGCAGGCGTTCTCAGCGGTAATCTACGCGGCATTTCCCGTTGCTGTTATTCGTTTCGTCCTCAACGTACTGCTCCTCTATATAAAAGATCCGGTCGATATTCATCCGATAATCGGTCAGACGTCACTGGTTCAGGACAATCCAAGTTTCCTTGTAACTTCGTCGCAAAACCCTGTTCTCTTTACGCTGCTCGGGGCGTTTAGTCTTCTCGGATTCTACTGGATATTTATGAATGCGATCGGGCTCAAAAATGCAGGCGAGCGCGTCAGTTCATCGACAGCGTGGGCCGCATCGATTGGGGTTTATTTAATTCTTGTTGTCTTGATGGTTATTATGGCGTTCCTTTTCCCGAGCTTCATAAAATAAGTACAACAGGGCGAATCGTGGGGGATTTCCGTTATTCATATCTGAGTGCCTCGATCGGGTCGAGTCGGGCGGCTTTCCACGCGGGCCAAAGCCCGAACACAATGCCGATCAGCACGCTCGCTCCAAATCCAAGCGGCGGTGCCCACCAGGGAACATACGAGGGGAAGAACAACGCGACCGCGAACGTCAACACGTAACCGATCATTAGCCCGACAAAGCCGCCAAAGCCAGTTAGCGTTCCGGCCTCGATTAAAAACTGCAGCAGAATATCGCTTTGCTTCGCACCGATCGCTTTTCGAATTCCGATTTCGCGAGTTCGTTCGGTAACCGAAACGAGCATGATATTCATAACTCCGATACCGCCGATCATTAAACCGATCGAGGAAATCACGAACATCGCCAAAAATGTTCCGGCCGTAATTGCCTGAAAGCTTTCAATTATGCTCGCGGCCGTTTCCATTCCGAAATTATTTTTCTCGCCGAAGGGAACGTCGCGTCTAAGACGCAGCAAATTCTCGACATCGTCTTTTGCCTTAGTGAGCATACCTTCGCGAGCCACGGCGAGAATGAAAATGTCGTCGGCGTTCGGCTTTAAGCGCAGCGCGGCGCCGATGGGCATATAGATTATGTTGCTCTGATCGTTATTGCCGCCTCCGCCGCCGAAAAGCTGCTCACGCTTCTGCAGCAGCCCGATCACCGTAAATTCGCGCCCACCGATTTCGAGAGTTTTGCCGATCGGCGATTCGAACGGAAAATAGCTTTCGCGAACCGTGTCACCGATCATACACACGTCCTTTCTAAAGTCATTTTCGGTTTGCGTGAACCACCGTCCTTCGATCAAAATTTCAGTTTTCGATTTTTCAAACTCGGGCAGCGTTCCGTTCATCTGAAT
>JBHENZ010000263.1:0-3887 GCA_046261815.1 Pyrinomonadaceae bacterium
AGCGACCGACGCTTTCGAGAAATTCGCGACCTCATCACCGTTGGCCCATCTGAATGACCGATCAACCCTCGGAACCAATCGCAACTAAATTTCCGATGGTTTGGCTAGCGGCTTCATTTGCCGTCGGCATAGCGGTTCAAAGCATTCTTGACGTTGCCCTGCCTTTGCTCGCTATCGCTCCAGTGATTTTCTCCGCCGGCGCGGTTATTTTCAATCGGTCGCGCGTGGCGGTTTTGTTTTTGATCGTCGCCTTTGTCGCAGGAGGTTCGGCGGTTTCGCAATTGGCGGCGACAAATGTTGCGGAAAACAGCCTCGCTCGCATCCTCGACGAGAAGCGAGTCACCGCAGACGAACCAGTCAAGCTGGAAGGCACGCTTGCCGGTTCGCCGGAAGCGGCACCGAACGGCTATTTTCTACGTCTTCGAGTCGCTCGATTGTCAAATCGCGATCAGTCGATTTCGGCCGAGGGAAACGTCCGGCTTTTCGTCCCAATCACGCAGGCGTCGGTGGCCGACTTTGAAGCGTTGGCGCTTGAACACGGTTCGGAAATTCAAATCGCGTGTAAGATCGGCCGCGAGGAATTATTCCTCAACCCGGGCGTCAGAAGCCGACTGCCGCAGCTTGATCATCAGAGGATCGATGCAACCGGGACGACCAAGAGTCCTCTTCTAATAAAGAAGATTAGCGATAAAAGCGTCGATTCATGGATCGCTCCCGTTTTCTCAATAAGGCAGCGACTGGTCGACGATGCCCGCTTGATTTTCAACGCGGAGACTGCCGGCATCATCATCGCTTCGCTGCTCGGAAACAAGCATTTTCTCGATCGCCGGACGGCCGACGTTTTTCGCGAGGGCGGAACGTTTCACATACTCGTGATCTCGGGCTTGCACGTGACGATGATCGGAGCGTTTCTGCTGCTGATAATTCGGCGGCTTACGCGCAATCGCTGGCTGCATTTTGCGGCGCCGACGATAATTCTTTGGGCATTCTCGATGGCTGTCGGAGGTGAGTTACCGGTCGTCAGGGCGACGGTGCTGTTCACGGTCGTTGCTTTCGGGCAATTTATTTACCGCGAAGGATCGCTATTGAATTCTCTCGGCTTTTCGGCCCTCATTCTCCTCGCGTGGCGGCCCCAGGATTTGTTCTCGCCGTCGTTTCAATTAACCTTTGTCAGCGTCGGCGCGATCGTGGCTTTTGCGTTTCCGTTAATAGAAAAACTACGAGCCATCGGCGAATGGATGCCCTCGGCCGCTACGCCTTTCCCGCCTAACGTATCGCCGTTCCTCGTCCGCTTATGCGAAGCACTTTATTGGCGAGACGGTGCATGGCAGGTCGAACGCTCGCGGCAGACCTGGACGGCCGGTATTTTCAAGTCAACGAAAGTTTCAGAGACCGTCCGCCAGTTGCTCGCCTTCGTTTTCGGGGGCATCGCGATCTCACTTGTCGTTCAACTGTGGCTGCTGCCGCTTAGCGTTTGGTATTTTCATCGCGTCTCGCTGTTATCGGTTTTACTGAACCTTTGGGTCGGTGCGGCGATCTTCCTGGAGAGCATGGCGGCAGTTGCGGCACTTATCGCTTTTCAATTCAGCGAGGTGCTCGCGTTTCCTTTTGCGCGAATTGCCGAATTGTTTAACTGGCTTTTGCTTTCGTTTCCGGGTGTTATCGCAACCACCGACATTGGTTCGTTAAGGCCTGCGGTCTATACGGGCGACCTGGGCGCGATATACATTATTTATTTTATTCCGGTATTGATACTGGTTGCCCTTGTGACGAGATGGGATCCGTTTGCTTTGCGACAAGGAAAATGGCCTCGCGGGCTCGCCGTTTCACAAATCGCGATTGGTTTTGCGGTGGCGGCCGTCATCGTTTTTAATCCGTTTACCGCACCAAGGCCCGATAATCGTTTGTCAGTTCATTTTCTCGATGTCGGGCAAGGCGATGCCGCAGTGATTGTGTTTCCTAATGGACAAACGATGCTGGTGGATGCGGGCGGCCGCGTAAGTTTCGACGACGATGCGACGTTTGAGCCGGACATTCCGCGAATCGGCGAGACGGTGGTGTCCGAGTTCTTGTGGGAAAACGGCTATTCGCGTGTAGATTACCTTGCGGCGACGCATACCGACGCCGATCATATGCAAGGGTTAGCGGACGTAGCAGCAAATTTTGAGATCGGTGAGACTTTTTTCGCCCGACACGCCATTGGTGATAAAGATTTTGACGAGCTTACATCCGTGCTGCGGCGAAGGAATATTTCATCCAGGCTGCTCGCCTCCGGCGAAGCTTTCGAAATTGCCGGCGTCAAGATCGAAGTGCTCCATCCGCAATCAGGTCTATCAGCTAACCTAGTGAGTGCGAACAATAACTCGCTTGTGTTGAGGCTGACCTTCGGCGAACGCGAATTTCTCCTAACGGGCGATATCGAAAAAGCCGCGGAAGCACATCTTGTCGCCTCATACATCAATTTGGAGGCGGATGTCGTAAAGGTGCCGCATCATGGCAGCCGCACGTCGTCAACTGACGCCTTTGTAAACGTGGTGAAATCAAAATACGCAGTCGTCTCGGTCGGGAAGCGCTCGCAGTTCGGTCATCCGCATCCGGAAATCGTCGACCGGTGGCGGCGATCCGGCGCCGAAGTTTTGCAAACTGGAACGTGCGGCACGATTACGGCATCTACCGATGGAAGGGACCTACAACTGGCGACGTTTCGAACAGAATGTTTTTCGGAATAGTGAATAGGAAAAAACGGAACCACCGCAAGCGGAATTGCTAATTTCCGACTGAGAAGAACACAGAAAATGCTAATCACGTCCCTAAAACAGCCCGAAGAATCGGATTAGCACTATTCGCTATTCGTTTTCCGCTACTATTTCGAAACGAGAAACGCCCGGGAGTGGTAAACACTTCTCCGAGCGCTCGTTGAGTTGTCCTGTATGCGAGACAGATTATCGAAGAAAAAAGCCCATGTCAAGAGAAAGTTAATGTTTTTCTTTAGCAAACAAAGTTTAATTAATGACTAAAATGTCGGTATCCGGTAAAGGCCATTGCGATGCCCTGTTCGTCGGCAGCCCGGATCGACTCAGTGTCCTTTATTGACCCGCCCGGCTGTATAATCGCAGAAGCGCCGCTCTTGGCCGCCTCGTCGACATTGTCCCGGAACGGAAAGAACGCGTCCGACGCAACAACAGAGTTGTCTAACGACCACCCGAACCGTTCTGCCCGCATTATCGCGATGCGTATCGAATCGACACGGTTCATTTGCCCCGCACCGACGCCAAGCGTCTGAAACTCGTTCGAGAAGACGATTGCGTTTGACTTGGCATGCTTGCAAACTCGCCAGGCAAACAGCATCGCCCGAGTTTCGGCATCAGTCGGCTGTCTTCTCGAGACTATTTCTAGGTTAGCCTCGGTTAAGCGATGCAAATCTGCGTCTTGCAAGAGGATTCCGCCGGAAATTTGTTTAAGTTTCGGTGCCGACATCGGATTTTCGACGTCGAAATCGCGCCGCACGCGCAACACCCGCAAATTCTTTTTACAGCGAAAGACTTCCAAAGCTTCGGGATCGATTGCAGGAGCGACCACAACCTCTGCGAACACTTCATTTACGACCGTTGCTGCCGCCCCGTCGATGCTGCGATTGAAGGCGACAATGCCGCCGAAGGCGGACACGGGATCGGTCGACAAGGCTCGGCGGTAGGCTTCTTCGCAAGTTGCTCCAATCGCGACGCCCGAGGGATTTGTGTGCTTGATGATGGCGACGGCGAGTTCGTCAAAATCATTAACCAGATTCCAGGCGGCCTCGGCGTCGACATAGTTGTTGTACGACATTTCCTTCCCATGAAGCTGCTCGGCATTTGCGATGCCGCCGGATTCGCCGATCGAATAAAGAG
>JBHENZ010000264.1:0-5467 GCA_046261815.1 Pyrinomonadaceae bacterium
TTTGAGCCTGGCTCGATTCCTTATGCTGTTGCCAGCCACGTCGGATTTCTGCTCAAGATATTTTGCTTTTTGTTCCTGTATATCTGGGTTCGCGGGACGCTCCCGCGTTTCCGTTTTGACCAGCTGATGAATTTCGGGTGGAAGTTTCTGCTTCCCCTCGCACTGGCAAACGTGATTTTTACAATTATTATTGTTTACCTTTCGAACATTTAGGAAGTTCGACGACAGATGGACGCGGATAAACACAAACATCGTTATGGCCGTTGATGGTATAGCTTATCTGTATTCATCAGTGTTTATTTGTGGTTAATTCTCTATGGCCTCTCAGATATTGTTTTTCGTTTTTGCCGGACTCGCGATTGCCTGTGCGCTTTCGACGGTTTATCACCGCAACCCGCTTTCCAGCGCGGTTTCGCTGATCGGTGTTTTTATCTCGTTATCGTGCATTTATGTCACGCTTGCGGCGCCGTTTATCGCTGCCGTGCAGGTGCTGATTTACGCGGGTGCGATTATGGTGTTGGTTATCTTCGTCATCATGCTGTTGAATCTTGACGAGGATAAATCGTTGAATCGCCTTAAATACTTATACGCCGTCGGCGGCGGGCTCGGTTTGATTTTGCTCGTCCAAACGTTTTTCATTTTTTACGCCGTCGCCCGCACCCCGGCTGCTCGGCCAGCAGATCAAAATGAGACGGTCGGTCATACGCTGAGCATCGGTGCGGGAATGTACACCGAATATTTATTGCCGGTCGAGATCGTCGGTATCCTGTTGCTGATGGCAATCATCGGAGGCGTTGTAATGGTTCGCCGCCTCAGCCAGCCGCAGCTCGAGCTCATCGTAAACGAAGAGCTCGACAGGCGAAACAAGCCTGAAGAAAAGGACGATTACCGCGTAGCATTGTGAGATTCGTTTTTCGCTTTTTGTTTTTTGTTTTTTGTTTTAGCTTGTCCGTTTAACGTAAACCGGGCTAGAGACCAATAACCAAGAACGAAACACTGGATATGGAACCAAGTTTAGCCAGCTATCTTGCACTTTCCGGAATTCTTTTTACGATTGGCGCGGCTGGCGTGATATTCAAGCGCAACGCGATCGGGATGTTTATGTGCATCGAGCTAATGCTCAACTCGGTGAACCTGACATTCGTCGCATTTTCGCGCTATTACGGCGATGTTACGGGTCAGCTTTTTGTCTTTATGGTGATGAGCGTCGCCGCCGCCGAAGCGGCCGTTGGCCTCGGCATCTTTATCGCGTTTTTCCGAAATCGCCAGTCGATAGACGTAGATGACGCGAGTATTCTGAAGAATTAGGCTTAGCCCGCTCGATAGTGCGTGTTCCTTATGATTAAGAAAGCGGTTTTATCTTTCCTGATATTCATGGCAAGGGCACTCTGTCGGCTCACAAACATTGCCCGTCCAAGTTAAGAGTTACCTCGACCGAAACTTTCGCGGCTGGCAACTGGCGGGAGAGTGTTAGGAAAAAGCCAGCGAAAACAAACGTGTCTTGACTGGCGAATTTGATGGAAATCAGGTGAAGATTACGGTGAAGTTTGTTCGAGGGAAAAAAGGATTTTTGATGGCGTTCCGGATTCTAAGTAGTCGGACTTGATGTTAATGGGTAAGGGCGAAGGCTATCCTGAAGGAACCCCGCGCTTAAGATTCGAATCGCCGGCTGATTTCCGGTGTGAATCTGAGGTGGGCGGGGTACATACGTTCCGAAACGGAATTTCATAGCACACTAGATCGATTTTTGATGACTGAAAACAACCTTCTAAGCATAATCATTTTCGCCCCGCTTGCCGGTGCCGTGATCAATTGGATCATCGGCGGGTACTTGAAGGACAAGCCGTACAGCGAGACGTTCAGCGGTTTGGTCGCCTGCGGGTCGATCGCGATTTCGACGATTGTGGCATTCGTCATCGCGTTCGGGATCGGCACATCGCACGAAGGTGCTCTGTTTGCATCGGCTCCGATTCTAGATCAGATCTGGACGTGGGTTAACGTCGGCGGATTGCGGGCGGATTTCGGTCTGGGAATGGACCGGCTGAGTGGAATCTACGCATTGTTCGTTACTTTCGTCGGTCTTCTTATTCACATTTTCGCGACCGGCTACATGCACGGCGATACGGGCTTCTACAGGTTCTTTGCGTATCTGAACCTGTTTATGTTCTCGATGCTCACGCTTGTGCTGGCGGATAATTTCCTGCTGATGTTTGTCGGCTGGGAAGGCGTCGGCCTTTGCTCGTATCTGCTGATCGGCTATTACATCAAGCGAAACGAAGCACGCGACGCGGCCAAGAAAGCCTTCGTGATGAACCGCATCGGCGATTGGGGCGTGCTGATGGGAATGTTCCTTATCTTCACGATGACCGGCTCGATCTCGTTTTACGACAAGATCGTCGACGGCACACCGGTCGTGAGTTCGCTCAATCTGATCGCAGGCATGGCGCAAGAGCCGTTTGCCTGGGGCGCAATTTTCGCGGGCGGCATCACATCAATCGCCGTCCTTTTGTTTATCGGAGCGACGGGAAAGTCCGCCCAAATTCCGCTTTTCACCTGGCTGCCCGACGCTATGGCCGGCCCGACTCCGGTATCCGCGTTGATTCACGCGGCCACGATGGTCACGGCGGGTGTCTACATGATCGTCCGCTGCAACGCAATTTACCAAAACGCTCCGACCGCGATGTTCATCGTCGCGATCATCGGTGCTGCGACGGCGATCTTTGCCGCAACAATCGGCCTCGCGCAAAACGACATCAAGAAGGTGCTCGCCTATTCGACCGTTTCGCAGCTCGGATATATGTTTCTAGCGTGCGGCGTCGGGGCGTTTATCGCCGCGATCTTCCACGTGATGACGCATGCGTTTTTCAAGGCGTTGCTGTTTCTGGGTTCCGGCTCCGTAATCCACGGGATGCACCACGAGCAGGATATGCGGCGGATGGGCAATCTGAGAAAATATATGCCCATCACCTTTGCGACAATGCTCACTGGCTGGCTCGCGATTGCCGGCATCCCGATATTCGCGGGCTTTTTCTCGAAGGACGAAATTCTCTACAAAACCTTCGCCGCCCCGAATCTTCCGGAACCGTGGAATTATGTTTTGTGGATCGTCGGCCTCGTCACTGCCGTGATGACCGCCGTGTACATGACGCGGATGATGGTGATGACCTTCTGGGGCGAAGAGCGGTTTAATCTCGACCTTCCAGATGCAAGCGATCCGCATGATCCGGCACACGCCGAGGAAAGCGCATTTGCGACGGCCGAAGCGAACAAGTCAGTACTGCCTGCGGTAGCGGGTAGTTCAACTCAGCATTTTGAAGACGAGCTATCCTTCGCCCGGGAGGACGAGCACCATGTCCTCCCGCCCAATTTCAAACCGCACGAATCGCCGTGGGTGATGACGGTGCCGTTGATAATCTTGGCGGTGCTTTCGACCTTCGGCGGTCTCGTCGGCGTGCCCTACGCGTTGAGCTTTGGCGGCGTGATCCCGAACGAATTCGAGCACCTTCTCGAACCGGTGATCGCGAAAGTCGGCCCGCCCGGCGGCTACGACCCGCACACGCCGACCACGACTGAAAACAAAGCCCCGGCCCCACCTGTTCATCTTCACGCCGCCGCTACCGCGGCGGAACCCGGCCACTCCGCACATTCGCCCGAAGAGATTCGGACCGAGCGAATCCTGGCCGGCCTTTCCGTCTTGCTGGCAGGCATCGGCATCGGCATAGGCTGGTTACTTTTTAGAAACAATCCGTTGCGGCGAATGCCGCGTATGCTCGAAGAAAAATGGAGGATCGACGAGCTTTACAACGGCTACATCGTCGATCCGCTGACCACGCTGTCTCGCGAAGGTCTCTGGAAAAGCTTCGATCTTGGATTCATCGACGGCATCGTCAACGGCATCGGCCATTTCGTCGCCGAACTCGGCAACTCCGTCCGCCGCGTCCAGGTCGGCTTCATCCGCAGCTACGCGGCATTCATATTGCTCGGAGCTTTGGCCGTAGTCGGGTATTTTATTTATTACGGAATCAGGCTGGTTGGTTGAACAAATTGAACAAATTGAACAGTTGAACAGTTGAACATTTGAACATTTGAACCCGCTGAACAAGTTGAACGCTTGAACGCCCTGAACATTGAACATTCGAACGCGCACGTAATTTATGGATTTTGTCGCTGAAAATCTTTTAACGATCCTGATCCTCCTGCCGCTCTTCGGCGCTCTTGCGGCCCTCGGTCACCAGCTCTTTTGGAAACAGGAAGCACAGCTTAAATGGGTCGCGCTCGCTTTCACGCTAATCAATTTTCTGCTATCGCTAATTCTGATTTTCGAACGCGGCGTCGAATCTCCGGAAGGTTTTTTGTTCGAGAAGAATGTGCCGTGGATCGAAGCGATCAACACGAATTTTCACCTCGGCGTTGATGGGCTTAGTCTCTGGCTCGTCATTTTGACAACATTTATGATGCCGATCGCTGTCGTCTCGACATGGCACGCGGTCGAAAAACGACAGGGGGCTTTTTACGTCTTTTTGCTGTTGCTCGAGTCGGCGATGATAGGCGTTTTCGTTTCACTGGACTTGCTCGTTTTCTATCTGTTTTTCGAGGCGTCGCTGGTTCCGATGTTTTTCCTCATAGGTATTTGGGGTGGCGAAAATCGGATTTACGCGGCGATTAAATTCTTTATTTTTACCGCCTTTGGAAGCCTATTAATGCTGGCGGCGATAATCGCGCTTTACTACGTGCACGCAAGCGAAACTGGTATCGGAACTTTCGATTATGTCACGCTCCTCAATTCGATGAGGCTCGGCCAGATCGGATTCACCGGAGAATGGGCTTTTACCGGGACGCTCCTTTTCCTTGCGTTCGCCCTGGCCTTTTCGATCAAAGTACCGCTTTTCCCGTTTCACACCTGGCTGCCCGACGCACATACGGAAGCGCCGACCGCCGGCTCTGTCATTCTGGCCGCAGTGCTGCTCAAGCTGGGAACGTACGGCCTGATGCGTTTCAATTTCACGCTTTTTCCTGAACAATCGCGCGAGTTTGCTCCCGTTTTTATCGTGCTCGCGATCATTGGTATCATCTACGGCGCACTCGTAGCGATGGTGCAGCCGGATGTTAAACGGCTCGTAGCTTATTCCTCGGTCGCCCATATGGGATTCGTAATCCTCGGAATGTTCTCGTTCACAGAATGGGGAATGCAGGGTGCCGTTTATCAAATGCTGAATCACGGTGTTTCAACCGGTGCCCTTTTTTTGCTCGTCGGCTTTATTTACGAACGTCGGCACACGCGTGCGATTTCCGATTTCGGCGGTCTCGCAAACGTGATGCCGATTTACACGACGATTTTCGTGATCACCGCAATGTCTTCGATAGGTTTGCCGCTGCTGAACGGTTTCGTCGGCGAGTTTTTAACGATGATCGGAATGTGGACTTCCGACGCGCTGGCGACAATTGGCGGCTGGAATATGAACTACAT
>JBHENZ010000265.1:0-5881 GCA_046261815.1 Pyrinomonadaceae bacterium
TGACGATTGGCGATGCTCTAGAGACAGCCGCAGAGAAATTACACAACGCCGGCGTAGCCGAGCCCCGACGCGAAGCAATGTCGCTGCTGGCTTTCGCGCTGGGCCAGGATAAAACATTTCTCATCGCGCATCCGAAAAACGAGATTACACCTGATGAACTCTCTCGATACGACAAATTCCTGCGGCGAAGACAAACGCGCGAGCCGCTCCAGTACATCACCGGCATACAGGAATTTTATCGTCTCGAATTCGCGGTCACGCCGAATGTTTTGATCCCGCGACCGGAAACCGAAATGGTGGTCGAGGCCGCGGCCGAGCTGCTCGCCGGGAAAATCAACCCAAAAATCTGCGAAGTCGGCATCGGGTCAGGCTGTATCTCAATCTCGATTCTTAATGAGATAGAATCCGCACGCGGCCTTGGCGTGGATATCTCGCAGGCCGCGCTGAAAGTCGCCGCCTTTAATGCTGCAAAACACCAGGTCGACGACCGGCTTCGCTTGATCGAGTCAAATGTATTTTCGGCAGTCGGCGAAAATAAATTCGATTTGATCGCCGCGAACCCGCCGTACGTCCCGCAAGCCGACGTCAGAGGTCTACAGGAGGAAGTGCGAGATTACGAGCCCCACGTCGCGCTCACGGATTCGCGCGACGGTTTATCGATTATCCGCCGTATCGCCGCCGAAGCTCCACAATATTTGAAACCCAGGGGCTGGCTGTTAATGGAAATCGGCTTCAATCAGGGAAGCAATGTGCGAAAAATGTTTGACCGCGAGATTTGGAAAGATTTCAGCCTGCTGCCCGATCTCCAGGGAATCCCGCGTCTCGTCAAAGCGCGTGTCTAGCGCTTACTCGCCCGAATAAACCTTTTGCTTGACGCCACTTAAACTTCCTTGCCTTTTGCTGACTGTTGGCGTTACTATAAGTGGCGTATTCGATTATTGAGTTGAACGTCTGCATCGAGGCGCCCGCTTCAGGCCATACCGCCTTTTCACGCAGGGCGCACGGCTAAGCTTCATAAGGTCTTAACCTGTTTCTTTTTCGAGTGGAGGTGATCTTTGTGAGTGGTGCTCTAAATGGTTTACTATCCTTCGTCGGTCTCCTGCTGACCGCTGTCTCGTTCTATATGTATACGCGAGGCACCGGCAGCGCCATGTGGCTGATCCTGATGATCGTGTTTTTGCTTGTGACACTGGCTTTTGGCGGAATGTTTTTGTCGGGTCGGGTCAACCGCGGAGACGACATACATATAACAGAGTAATCCAGAAATTCGGAACTGTTTTGGATACTCGTGACGAGTTCGGCGGGCGTAAATGAATCGTTCAAAGCGTTTCGTTTATTCCCGCTTTTGCTTTTTGCTGCATCCTGCTTCGGCAAATTGTCAACTAATCACCAAGCTCAATGTTGACAAAATGTAAGGATTTATAGACTTATATATTGACTGGCAGTGGCCGGAACGAGTATGCCGAAGATTGCAGACATTCAGGAAACCCCGAATCCGAACGCGGTAAAGTTCATTCTTAAAGAGCCCGTCTCGCACGGCACATCGCACTCGTTTAAACACATCGAAAGCGCGTCCTCTGACGAGTTGGCAAAGTCTTTGTTCGATGTCGGCGAGGTCGTGTCGGTGTTTTATATGGACAAGATGATCACCGTCGAAAAGACCGACGAAGCCGAATGGGACGAGATCTTGCCGGCCTTGGCGGTTCCTATCCGAGCGGCCGAATCCGTTCGCCCGACAAACGGCAACGGCGACGGAAAATCGGCGGCTGCTGCGATCGGCGGAGCCATTGCTGCCGCCGCAGACCACGATCCGAAAATCGCCGAGATAAACTCGCTGCTCGATGAACGAATAAGGCCTTATCTTGCAAGTGACGGGGGCTGGCTCGAAATTGTCGGTCTAGAAAATAATCGTCTGACAATACGTTACGAAGGCGCCTGCGGCAGCTGTCCCAGCTCGCTGACCGGAACTTTGATGGCCATCGAAAACATGATTCGAGACGAGATTGATCCCGAAATTGAAGTGGTGACGGCCTAAATTTTCGAGGACGCTTTTCAAAGGCCTATCTGCAATAATTCCTTGACATTAGCCCTATCCTTTCGTCATAATGCGACAGGTGGAGGCGGCAGGCGCCATGTTCACCCCCTCGCATTCGTTAATCATTCCGCTTACCGTACGTCGCAACATTCCCCAACTGGCCATATTGTATAAATCGGAGGACCAACCCCAGTGAACAGCGAAGAACTTGAGCGAAGTCTCAGGGCTGAATTCGAGAATTATTTAAACAACGCTCTTGCCGGATTTAGACAGGATGTTTCTGATTTTCAGAAGCGGTTCGAGACCGAGTTCGAGAAGCACAAGACGCAGCTCGACCAGGCGGTTTCCGAACTTTCGGGGCGTTTTCAGTCGGAGATGCTGCTCGATAAGCCATTTACGCAGTCGGTCATCGAGCACTTGCGGCTAGCACGCGACGAAGGTGCGGAAATCGCCGCCACGGCGTTTGGCGAAGCCGAGAAATTGGGAAAAGAATCGGCCCCCGAACAACCCGCACGCTACGACCTGATATGCGCGGCTATCGACAATATTAGCCGCCAGCGTTCGCAGTCTACAATATTGACCTCGCTCGTCGAACAGGCGGCAAATTTTACTGCTCGCGGCGCCTTTTTTATCGTCCGCAACGAACGCTTTGTGTGCTGGAAAGTATTTGGCGACGGAGCTCCGTCTGTTAGCGAAGAAATTTTGCGCAATATCAACTTTTCCGTTTCGGAAAACACGATTCTCGCAAAAGCCGCCGGAACGCTTGAGCGTAAGGAAGGCAGCTCCGGAACGTTTAACGGCGACAGTCGATTTCGCGACCCGCTCAGTTTCGGGCAGTCAGACCGCGTCGTCGCGATCCCGCTCATCGCTCGTGGCCGAGGTGTCGCAGTGCTTTATGCCGACAATGCAGCCAACGGCGAAAATCCAAACGTCGACGCCCTCGAAACACTCGTTCGAGTTGCGGGTTTGACGGTCGAGCTATTGGCTTCGGCTCCGGCCGCGGGTCAGGCGGTACAGCCTGTTGCGACCGCTCCCCAAGCCGCTCCCGAGCCGTCCGCAAAGCCCGCCGGGCCCGATGCCAATCAGGTTAATCCACACGGTGAAACAGTAGAAGATTACTCGGCACAATCGCGACGCGCCGATACGGTCGCGGAATACACCGGCAACGTTACCGTCGAGCCCGAAAAACCGTCGACCGGCTACAATTCCCAGGGGGAACACGACGAGGCCTTCGAGGATGCGGCAGGGGGGGAAGAACTTTATTTCGAACCAGTAGAAACCGAGACCGTCGCCGAACCGCCTGTAGCAGCGTCGGATTTTGCATTTGCTTCAGGCGACACGTACGATGCGGGCGATCACTCGCGGGAAGATCACCCGCCGGAAACAGTTCCCGCGTACACTACGCCCGAATCGGTGCCGTCAAACGGATACACGTCCAAACCCGCACCCGAACCTGCCTTCGAAGTCGTCGCCGGTGTCCAACCAGCTCGAAATCGATTGAGCGAGCGAAACGTCGACCTGCCCATCGAAGTTTCGGGCGACGAACGAAAGCTTCATAACGACGCCCGAAGATTTGCGAGGCTTCTTGTTTCCGAGATCAAGCTCTACAACGAACAAAAGGTCAACGAGGGCCGCGAATCGGGCGATCTCTACGACCGTCTCAAAGAGGCTATCGATCGCTCTCGCGACATGTACGATAAGCGTGTTCAGTCGAACGTTTCGTCGAAATTCGACTACTTTCATTACGAGCTCGTCAACAACCTCGCCGGAGGCGACAATGCAAAGCTCGGCGGAAATTACTCCGGCCCAACTGTCTGAGAAACAACAAATTTTGCTCCGCGAAAAGGACCGTCATTTCGGACGGTCTTTTTTTGTTTAGGACGTGTAAAACTAATTTATCAGCTATCAGTTATTCCGCGGAATTTTTGCATGCCCACTTCATTCGGAGGCGCCCTGTCTCTCCGAGGGCAGCACCGGCCGGTTTGCCGCCGGGCTGTCCGGCGACGTGTGGAGGTGCGCGACCTTCCAGTCTTTTCCGAACTTTTTGAAAATTAACGTCATTCGCCCCGACGCATCTTCCAGCTTGCCGTCGAATTCCTGACGCTGTTTCCATTTGCAGGTCACGTACGCCGCCGACGGCCCGAGCATTTCGACGCGAAGGCCTGTAATTTCCAGCGTCACGTTTTTCGTTTTCTCGTACAACGATTCGCGATTGCTTTTCATGTTCTGCCAGCCGATGGTCGCCGTTCCGTTGTTGTTAAAAAACAAGATTCGGTCGCTGTTTTCGTAAACGCTCATCACCTTCTCGGCACTGACCTGCTTGATTCCCTCGACGAGCCGCTCAAACGCATCCCGCACGGCCTTGGCCGAATCGGCCGGCCTTGCGACGACAGCCGGCTTTTGTCCAAATGCTACGGTGCCGCAAATTGCTGAAATTACAAATACAAATACAATCTTTTTCATTTTTTGAGTTCCTTTTGACTGAACGGTCTTACCAGTTCGAAGTTTATAACCGACCGACAATCCCCTGCAAACAACGCTCGTCGCATTTGGCTTCCCACACCGTTTCGTCACTCGGCGGCCGGTGTTTCATCCCATTTCGTATAATCTTTTAGCAGAGGCCTGACACAAATCTTTACAATCGTTGTATTTATTATTTTGTATATTTACGGTATGCAATTTGCCACCGGCGCCTCTTGAAACGCTTTTGAAAGTCGGGGATCGGCGTTTCCTGCTCTCACTGCTCTTCCGCCTGTGCGAAGACTAAAATTTTGAGGAGGGAAGCTTTATGCATTCCGCGAAGAATATTTTAAGGGCAGCCGCAATCATCTTACCGCTTTTTGGCATTACAGCGTTCGGCTTTGAACACGACGACGAAGTCCCAGAGGTCACTGACCGCGTCGCGAGAGTAAGTTTTGTAAAAGGCGATGTCCAGATTCGCCGAGGCGGGAGCCAGGATTGGGAGCGAGCCGTGCTCAATTTGCCCGTGGTCGAAGCGGACGAGATCACGGTCGGCGACGGTCGAGCGGAAATTCAGTTCGATAGCCGCACACACCTGCGTCTCTCCGAAAATTCGTTTTTGAAACTCGCCACGCTCAAGGATGGCGGCATCGCCGTCATCTTGTCGCAGGGCAGCCTTACGTTGCGCGTAAACGATTTTGAGAATCAGCGAAAATTCTTCGAGATCGACGCGCCGCAGACAACCGTTGCGATTCAGAAAACGGGAACCTACCGGGTTGATGCCGGTGAGATCGACGGGCAAAACATCCGTGTTGCCGCGAGCGACGGGGGCGAGGCTCGCGTTTACACGACGACCTCCGGCTTTACGGTGAAGAACGGACGTCAGGCGAAAATTTTCATCGATGGTGCATACGCTGGCGAGTGGGAAACGGCCGATGCCGCGCGGTTCGCCGACGATTTCGACTCATGGTCGCTCGAGCGCGATGCGGTTATCGCCAAACGTGTGGCTGATGCGCACTACGACACATACTACGATCGCGACATTTACGGCGCCGAGGATCTCAGCGATTACGGCCAATGGCTTCACACGAGAAAATACGGGTACGTCTGGCGGCCCTACCGAAACGCAACCGCGCAGTATGCCGATTGGTCGCCGTACCGTTACGGCCACTGGCGATGGGTTCCGCCGTTCGGCTGGACCTGGATCAACGACGAGCCGTGGGGCTGGGCAACTTATCATCACGGCCGCTGGGTGTGGGACGCCGGCTATTGGTCCTGGACGCCCTACGGTCACCAGCGCCTGCGACGCAGCTGGTGGCGGCCGGCGTTACTGGTGGTAAACATTTTCAACAACAACCTTTGCTGGTACCCGCTGCCGTACCAATA
>JBHENZ010000266.1:0-3369 GCA_046261815.1 Pyrinomonadaceae bacterium
GGCGAGATCTGCTCGATGGGCGCCCAGATCATATATTTTCTGGGTTCGCGATTTTCTTCGCGGGCCTGATCGATGCGGTGCTCGATCATCGATGTGGTCGTCGGGTTTTCAGTGCGAAGGGCCGAGATGCGCGGGAACGTAAAAATTTCGAACGCGAGCCAGACGAGGACCGAGCCCACGAGGACGAGGAACAGAATTTTGGTGATGCGCCACATTGGTTGAGCATTTCGCCCTACTTTACGTGCGGCGGGCTTTCCGCATCCTCATTTTACCCGATTTGAGAACGAACCACGAAAAACACGAAAGGGCAAAAAACTGCACGAAAGATCCTTCGGAAAATCTAAAAAGTGAAAACTGAAAATTTCGGAGTGTCTTGAATGGTACGAAGTTTGCGGCTATGCTGACAGCGAATCTACAACACCCGAAGTTTTATGGCAGAAAATGTGATTGCGGTGATTTTGGGCGGCGGCGCGGGGTCTCGGCTGTTTCCGTTGACCAGAGAGCGTTCTAAGCCCGCGGTGCCGCTCGGCGGAAAATACAGGCTGATCGATGTGCCGGTTTCGAATTGTTTAAATTCGGGCGTTACGCAGATTTTTGTGTTGACGCAATACAATTCGGCGTCGTTGAACCGGCACATCTCGCAGACGTACAGATTCTCGACATTCTCGTCGGGCTTTGTCGAAATTCTCGCGGCCGAACAAAGAAAGGACAGCCCGGATTGGTTTCAGGGAACGGCCGATGCGGTGCGACAAATTTTTCCGCACTTGCGCGATTGGCGGATAAGTACGCTGTTGATTTTATCCGGCGACCATCTTTACAGAATGGACTATCGTAAATTTCTCGACCGGCATTTTGAACGAGAGGCTGACGTGACGATCTCGGTGATACCGGCTCGGGCGGCCGATGCGGAAGGCTTTGGCATTTTGAAAGCGGACGGGTCGGGACGAATTACGGAGTTTCGCGAGAAGCCGACGGGCGATAGGTTGGATGCGATGCGAGTTGACACGACCGCATTTGGCTTGACGCAGGAAGAATCAGAAGCGAGGCCGTTTTTGGCGTCGATGGGTATTTATGTTTTCAATTATCCGAAGCTGATCGAGCTGCTCGAGGAAGACACTGCGAGGGTGGATTTTGGCGGCGAAATAATTCCGGCGGCGATCGATCGCTATAACGTGCAGGCTTTTTTGTTTAACAATTATTGGGAAGATATAGGGTCGATTCGCGCGTTTTATGAGTCGAATCTCGACCTAGCATCGCCACTGCCGAAGTTTAATTTTTTCGATTCCTCGGCACCGATCTACACACGCAGCCGCCATCTGCCGCCTTCGAAGCTGCATAGTTGCGACATCGATAATTCGATGGTCACCGAAGGTTGCATTTTGAACGGCGTCTACGCGAGGAATTCGATAATCGGTTTGCGAAGCAGGCTTGATCCGGGCGTGCGGCTCGAGAATTCGATCGTGATGGGTTCGGATTTTTATGAGTCGTTTGAAGAAGTGAGCGCGGGTGAGCGTCGCGGCGTACCGCATGTCGGGATCGGATCGAACAGCGTCGTCAGGCAGGCGATCGTCGATAAAAATGTGCGGATCGGGCGAGGCGTGAAGCTGCTGAATCAGGCGAGCGTGCAGAATATGGACGACGCGAACGGCCGCTTCTTCATACGCGACGGCATTATTGTCGTGCCGAAAAATGCGACGCTGGCGGATGGGACGGAGGTGTAGCTCTCGCGCGATTTTACTTACGTGCGGGTTTCTGCATGTTGACAACGTAGCTGTCGCGGGCTCGGACGGCGACGTTTTCGCGGGCGACTTTTACTTTCAAGCGGCGTGTCTGGCCCGGCATTGCGGTTTCGGGCGGGTAATATCCGAGGCTGTAAAATTCGCGAAGCTCACCGGCGATTTTTGAGAATGCGAAATTGAGGTTGCCAAATCCCGAGGCGAGATAAACTGTTCCGCCGGTTCGAACGGCGAGCTGGTCGAGATATCTCTCGGCGGCTTCGTATTCTTCGCGCGACGTGCCGCGGCCGCCAGGCGTGCCAATGGCTGGGCCGGGCGGCGGAAACGGCACACCGCCGGACGTCGGGATCGTCGGCGGCGTTGTGGTGGGGCGTTGGCCGGGCAGAGTGGCCACGTGACGATCCTTCATTGCCTGAACGTCCGCAAATGTGTCGTACCGGATCGGGTAAATTAACGCATCGATCTCCATTGCGTCACTGAGATTTTCGAGATCGTGCGATGTGTTGCTTGTGGTGTCTACGCCGTCGGTGAAAAGCACGATCGCCTTGCGGCCCTCGATTTTGCGGAGGCGGTCGTTCATCGTGAGATCGACCGCATCATAGAGACTGGTGCCTGTCGAGATACGCGTGCTCTTAATCGCGCGATAGATTCGCTGGCGGTCGTTTGTCGCCTCGCAGAGCATTTGCACCTCCTCGTCGAACGAAATGACCATCACGCGATCGTCCGGGCGGAGTTGATCGATAAAAGAAATCGCGGCCGACTGGATCTCGGCGATTTTGAACACGGTGGAATAGCTCATGTCGAGCACGAGGGCGACAGTGAAAGGCTGAGATTCGTTTGTAAAGTGGGCTACCTCCTGCGGCGCCCCGTTTTCGAAGACCTGAAAATCTTGTTTTTGCAGGCCCGCGACAAAGCGATTTTTGCGGTCGATCACGCGAACCGGAATTGTGACGATTCGCGTGTCGACGGTGATTTCCTCACCTGTGTCATTTTCGTCGTCGGCAATCGGTGTCGCGGTCGGCGAAGGCCGCGGAGCGCGCTGATTCGCCTTCGTCTTTCCGCCGGACGAAACGCCTTTTCGCGATTGCGAAAAGGACGACGTCGCGGACAAAACGATCGCTGCAACGGCAAGGATGAAAACCAGTTTATGCATCGAAGAGGTCACGAATTTCGGCGAAAGATACGATGCTCGCGCGCCCGCAGATAGATGCATCGGCATGGGATACAAAAAAGGCAGGATGCTACACCTGCCTTTCGATAATATACCTCGTCGCATGCAATTAACGACCCGCAAGTCGATTAGTGTTGTGGCCGACGATATAGGTCGTCTTCGCACGCACAACCAGATTTGGCCGACCAACCCTGACGCGAATCTGCTTTCGGTCGCCGACCTGGCCGACCTTTTCAGGATAGTATCCAAGCGAGTATTGACGACGAAGCTCTTCGGCGATGCCGGATAATGCGGATTCAAGATTTGAGAAAGTGTCGGCTTCGAATTTGCGGCCGCCGCTGTTTGCGGCCAACGTTTCGAGATATTGTTTACCGACCTCGTACGCCTCCGGGTTTTGTCCGGCGCCGCCGCCGCCGCTGCCCCAGCCCGGCCCCGGCCATTGGCCGCCGCCAAGGATAATCC
>JBHENZ010000267.1:0-10273 GCA_046261815.1 Pyrinomonadaceae bacterium
ATCGGATACTGCTCAGTGCCGGAGTTCAATCCGATAGGCACGAAAACGCGCTTATTGCTCTTGATAAGATAGATAAAATTGGTCGTGACGGTGTAGAGCGGGAATTCCGAGAACGTGGTGTTGCAAACGAAGCGGCTACAAAGTTATTAGCATTTTTCGAATTCTTTATTCGTGATAAACCAAAGACGCTCGTTAGTGAGACGGACCGGTTGAGGTTGCTTGAGTTCTTAAAAATGATGGCAGCTTCAGAATCAATCAAACTAGAATTGAAAGAAAGCTTCCCGAAGATTAAGACCGGTGACTCGGACAAAAATGATATACGGTTAGAGGACGAGGGCGAACTGTCTGTTAATCTAGATTTTTTAGATTCTGGGGCATCTCCAGAGCTAGTTGACTTCACCAGACAAGCCGCCGAGATGTATGTGCGTAATGTGTACGACCTATACGAAATAGAGAAGTTCATTAACAAGGGGCAGGTCACAAAAGTAAAATCTCCATTGACCGAGCTTTTCAGAAGCTTAGAAAAAATACCCGTCCCGTTTGTTAGAGTCGATCCAAGTCTCGCCCGCGGTCTTTCGTATTACACCGGCACGATCATGGAAATTAACGTGCCCGATCTTGCCGGCTCGCTTGGTGGCGGCGGGCGGTACGATGGATTGATTGGGATGTTTGGGAAGGAGCAGATTCCGGCGTGTGGATTCTCACTTGGCCTCGAACGCATTCTCGTCGTGATGGAGGAACGAGGGATGTTTCCGTCCGAAATTGCCGATTCGACTCCGGCTGATGTGATGGTGACTTTCTGGAATGAAGAAACAGTTGCCGAAGCATTAAAGCTGGCCAGCCAACTTCGCGTGGCTGGTTTGCGAGTTCTTTTATATCCCGAACCCGACAAACTCGGAAAACAATTCAAATATGCGGATTCGCTCAAGATTCCGTACGTCACGGTTCTGGCCGAGTCAGAGCTTGCTGAAAGCAAGGTGACGATAAAGAATCTGAAAACCGGCGAGCAGCAAACCGTTTCGCGTGAAATGGCAGCCACGGCAATGTCAGAACCACCTGCGTGAGAGGGTGGATTCCTCAAGCACCCTCTTAAAATGAAAAATCCGGTCGAATTGCTTCGACCGGATTGCTCATTAAGTTCTAATCAAAGTTATCTGTTTATTGATGCACTCGTCACCACGTTCCGACTCGGGTCATAGGTATAACCCGAAGCGGAAAGATTGTTGACGGTAATCGTGAACGTGCCGAAAAAGCCCAGCGAACTGTTTGATGTGAACGTCACGCGCCCAGACGAATCAGTCACGCCGGATTCGCTGTCACCCGCAAGTCCGCTCCATTGGGCCGATACGGCCACTCCTGGCCGTGGTTGGCCGTTCGAACCGTAAACCGTAATGACGGCCATCGCGGAACTACTAAACCAGCCTGCCGGAAGAAGCGACATTTGAATCGAGTTAACATAGATCATCTGTGCGGAAGACCCCTGACCGACGTTGATCGTAACGCTGCTGGTAGCAGTCGCCCCTTTGTTATCGGTCACAGTCAGCGTAGCGGTGTAATTTCCGGCCGTGGTGTACGTGTACGACGGATTGACCTGGTTCGATGTAGCCCCGTTTCCGAAGCTCCATGCGTAAGAGGCGATGGTGCCGTCTGGATCGTACGAACCCTGACTCGAGAAATTCACCGTGAGCGGTGCACTGCCCGACGTCACATTCGCTCCCGCCACAGCCACCGGCGATTGATTCTGCGTGGCGGTCGCGTTGATCGTGACGCTTTTCGTAGCCGTCAGACCGCTGTTGTCTGTGACGGTCAGCACGGCACTGAAGGTTCCAGCCGAGTTGTAGACGTGAACCGGATTGGGATCTGTCGAGCTTGTCCCGTCGCCGAAGTTCCAGCTAAAGCCGCTGATCGTACCGTCAGGATCGGACGACCCGTTGCTTGAAAATGTGACGGTCAGTGGCGTTGTGCCCGAGGTCGGATTCGCCGAGACGACAGCCGTCGGCGGTTGAGAAGCGCTTGTGCCGAGCGTACCCGTCAGACTGTATTGCCCGATGCTGCCGTAGTCGCTGTACCCGGTCGCGAGATCACCGGCTCCCACGCCGTCGATCGTCAAATAATAAACTCCTGACGAAAGCGTGGCTGTCCAGCTTGCCGGCAATCCAGCCGGATCCACCGTCGTGAGAACGTTGCCGAACGAATCGGAGATTGTCGCCTTAATGTTGAGATTCGGCCCACGCGGAGCCGGAACGATATTGAAAGAAACGCTGCCGCTCCCAGTTGAGAATCGGAATACATCAGTGTCGCTCCGCGTGGTAATAATACCGGAAGCGCTGACGCTTGTACCGGTAAGAACGGTCGCCGAGCCCGAGCTGTCTCCGTGGTCATCGGGGACAATCGCGATGCCGTAATTTTGCATTACCGCAAGATCATCCTGACGTTGATTCGCTCCCGGATATTCGCCGCTGCTCCATTGGGTGACCGCTCTGTAATATCCAACGCCCATAATCGGAGCCCAGTCGCCGTGGCCCTCATAATAGCCAGTTCCGGGAGCTCCGTCGTGGCTGAGACCAAGGTTGTGTCCGACCTCGTGCGAGGCTGCTTCCGCAATACTTTTTTCGCCGTTACCGACGCCCGATGTCATAACGAAGGCCGGTTTATAATTCGTGCCGACGTAATTGAATACGCCGACGTAGGCGATGCCGCCGATACCCTGTCCGACAAAATTCGTCGGGCTGATAACGGCTCGCGTGCCGTAGAAGGAATCAAAAGAGTTGCTGCGAAAAATCGCCGCATCGCCCGGATCCTGCGTCGTCACGTCAACATCAAACGCCGCAAAATCCTCGGCGACACGCTGCCAAATATACTGGATCGCGTCCATTTCCTGCTGGTTGAACGAATATGGGTCGCCGTCAATGCTGTACGGCGCGGAGTTGATGGGCGCGCCGCCGGTATAATTCGTGTTCCACGCGGTTCCCGAAGTTACGTGGCCGTCAAAATCCAGATATATCACCCGACTGGAACCGGGTCGGCTGTGAAGTTGAAATGTTTGCGAATAAGGAAACGCCGCAGCAGCCGCTACTTCCGGTTCCACCGCGTTTTCGCCAATAAGCTCGCCGTCGGTCGTGTTTTCGTCGATGTACAACAGCATTCCAGCATCATCGACGTACAACGTAGGGTCTTCGAGCAGCAATCGCCGTAACTGTGAGGCCGATTTACTATACCTTTGCGCGACCGCCGGCAGTCGCCCGCCAAGCTTCTGAATCGCGCGCTGGCCTCGTTGGACACCCTTTAACGAAAGATCGGGGTTCTGACCGAAAGCGTTTGCGGAGAAACCGCAAACGGACAGGAAAACGATGGCGGTGAACGCCGGGATAGTTCGTAAACGGACTAACATCATCGAATTTACTCTCCGGGAGATGAATTTTTGTTTATTCGAACGAGGCCTGTGTCGAAAAGGGTCCAGTCTACTGACCAGAAACCTTGCGTGGGGACAAAGTTATTAAATTACCGATCGAGAGAAAATTTCACAATCGAAACCGGCAAAATGACAGGAATATGCTCTTGGCAGGGTAATGCCAACGCGAACTACAATGAATGACAAAAATTCTAAAACTTGAATCCTGGGTGATTCGCTTTGATTAGAATGTTTCTAAGACTAGTGTGGGACGCGATGGCTTGTCAACGCCGGAAACGTCATTCATTCAGGGGCGTTAAGAAGAAATTCAGCGGCAAAGGGGTGGGTGGCTTTATAATTAAAAAGATTACAAATTTCAGGAGTTGCACAAACCTGGTTGAATCAAAACGAGCGAACTGCGGATGGTGAGAGGATGTATTCGCTTGAGAATAAACACCTTACCGGGCCCGATTCCGGCGGTTCCCACGCCACGGCTGTGAGGGCGCGGAGCTCGAGGCCGAGTTCATAGGAGTCGATTTGCCTTAACCGAAGGTAGGGCACGATGGCCGAACCAGGTAACAACGATTGTGCCAAAAGTTTTTCATGACCTATTTACTTCTAAATTACCCGCGGTTTTTCCACTTTGCGGGTTAATTTTTTGACGCTCTTAAATTCTCAAAAAAAGTCGATTTTCGAACGCAAAGTTATGTAAATTCTTTCGTCCACTTTGCCCGGTGAAAAGGTTTCACGAGCTCTAAGCACGTTTTGCGTGGCTGTGCTAACCTATTTCTGTTCGGCTCGCTTATGAAGTCCGTTTCCATCCTCGGTTCCACTGGTTCGATCGGCTGCAACACATTAAAAGTTATCGAACATCTTGGCGATTATAGGGTCGCGGCGCTTGCTGCGGGCCGCAACATGGCCGAACTTGCCCGCCAGATCGAGCGGCATCGCCCCAAACTCGTCTCATGCGAAGACGAAACTTGCGCCGATGAGCTGCTCCGCGAGCTCAAAATTTCGGGCGGGCCGGCACCGCGAATTTCGATCGGACGAAAGGGCGTGATCGAGGTTGCGACACACGAGCAAGCGGAGACCGTAGTCTCGGCGATTGTAGGTGCGGTCGGCTTTGTGCCGACTTTGCGGGCAATCGAGGCGGGAAAACGCGTCGCGCTGGCAAATAAGGAGACGCTCGTAATGGCGGGCGAGCTGATGACGGCCGCAGCAAAAAAATCGGGGGCCGAGATCTTGCCGGTCGACTCGGAACACAATGCAATTCATCAGTGCCTCCGCGGTGAGCGAAAACGCGAGGTCAAGCGGCTAATATTAACCGCGTCCGGCGGACCGTTTCGCACAAAATCCAAAGCCGAGATCGCAGCTGCGACCGTCGAAGATGCACTAAATCATCCGAACTGGTCGATGGGCGACAAAATCACAATCGATTCCGCCACGCTGATGAACAAAGGTCTCGAAGTAGTCGAGGCAAAATGGCTGTTCGGTTTCGAAGCCGCCCAAATTTCCGTCATTGTGCATCCGCAATCTATCGTTCATTCGATGATCGAGATGGTAGACGGCTCGATAATCGCGCAGCTTGGCGTGACGGATATGAGGCATCCGATTCAGTACGCCCTCACCTATCCCGACCGTAGGCCCGCCTGCTCGCGCGAACTGGATCTGGCGAAACTCGGCCGACTGGACTTTGAAGAACCGGCCCTTGAGCGCTTTCCGTGTCTCGGCCTTGCCTACAAAGCTCTCGAAGCAGGCGGAACGATGCCCGCGGCCCTGAACGCCGCCAACGAAATCGCGGTCGACGCATTTCTTTCAGGTAAGATAGGCTTGGACGAGGTCGCCGCGATAAATTCGGGCGTCATGAGGGAGCACGAGAACGAGCCCGCGGATTCGCTGGAAACAATCCTCGCCGCCGACGCCTCGGCCCGCAACCGCGCTATAATGAAATTGAGCATGACGGCAAAGGCAGTCTGACCGATAAGAGATATGCAGCCTGTATCGAAAACAATCAAATTACCGCGAAAGAATGGCCGAAGTCTCGTTTTGCGAAACGGTTCGCCGAAACCGTTTCAGTGGACGGTGAAGCAGTATTACAAAATGGCCGATCTCGGTTATTTTCAGGGACGCCGTGTCGAGCTTATTAACGGAGAAATTATCGAGATGGCCCCGATGAAATCGCCCCACGCTGTGGCGATAACCCTACTCGTCGAAGTGCTATCGGAAAAGTTCGGTGAGCGTTTTTCGGTAAGATCACAACTTCCGCTTAGGCTGGATGAAAAAAGTGAGCCCGAGCCGGATATAGCAATCGTGAAGGGCAAAGCACGCGATTATTCGGAATCTCACCCAAATCACGCTTCGTTGATTGTCGAAGTTTCCAACTCTACCCTCCGCTTCGATCGCGGAGAAAAAGCTGGCCTTTACGCGCAGTTCGGAATCGCCGATTATTGGATTCTGAACCTGAAGGATCGATGTCTGGAAGTCTGTCGCGAACCGTCTTCCGATGACGGAATATTTTTTTACGCCGAGAGATTTGTCGTCGATTCCGGATCTGAGATTTCTCCGCTCGCAAAGCCGAAAACAAAAATCATGGTCGCCGACATCTTGCCCTGAATCACGCGTAGCCGTATTTATTACAACGCCGCCTTTTGATTTTGGTTCTAATTTCCATCAGACTTTTACCTGTTGAGGAGATTCGGACGAACCGAAGCTACCTGAACAATTATTTCTTATGCCCGATATTTTATTAGTCGTTTTAGCCGTTATATTCGTTCTGGGAATAGCGATCAATATTCACGAGCTTGGACATTTTATCGTAGCCAAGCTGTTCGGTATGCGTGTGGAGGCCTATTCGTTTTTCGGTTTAGGGCCGCGGATTTGGGGATTTAAGGTCGGCCACACCGATTATCGAATTAGCGCTATTCCGCTCGGGGCCTATGTAAAACTCTACGGCGACGAAGCGACCGCCCCGCTCGAAGGTGGCAGCTCCGACGAAAACGCAGGAGCTTTTTTAGAGCACCGCAATATTCGTGAGATCGATGAGGAAAAACCTGCAAAATTCGGAGTGCCTGAATCTGAGCTTTACGAGCTGAGGCCGCGGTGGCAAAAATTTCTCGTGATGATCGGCGGACCGTTTATGAATATCGTGCTCGCGCTTGCGATTCCGTTTGCGGCGGCTCTGATCTACGGTATTCCGTCGATGCCGGCGCCAATCGTGGGAATGGTCAGCGCCAGTGGCGCGGCCGCCCAAGCCGGTATACAACCGGCCGATCGAATTGTTTCATTTAACGGCATCGAGAACCCGACATCCGAGCGAATCAAGGATGAGACGCTGATTTCGCCCGATAAGGAATTGTCGGTCGTCGTCGACCGCGGCGGAAGGCAAATTCCGTTGACAGTTCGGCCCGAACGACGGGATATGGACGGCAATTCGGTCGGCGAGATCGGACTTTATCCGGACGTTGGTGTCGAACCTGTCGAGGCGGCCGTTGTCGCCCCCGATTCACCGGCTTTCGCCGGCGGCCTGCTTGCCGATGACCGCGTTCTGACTTTTAACGGGCAGACGGTGCGAAACAGCCAGGAGCTTACTAACCAGATTCGGGAAAATAAGGATGCTCCGATTCTGCTAACGGTCGAGCGGGCGGGCGAGCGAAAAGAGCTGCAGCTTCAGGCGAGGCTGAATGATGACGGAGTTTATCGTATCGGGGCACAATTCGGCTCAGGCGAGATAACCGCACGCGAGCGGGTCGGACCGGCGACGGCGGCTGCGTTTGCCTTCGACGCTAACTGGCGAATTATTCGCCTCACCGGTCGCGTTTTCGGTCAGATGTTTTCAGGCGAGCGTTCGGTACGAGACGCGGGGCTGGCCGGGCCGGTCGGCATCGTGCAGATAATTTCAAAGGTCGTCCGCGAAGCAGGTTTTGCAGGATTGTTTTCAATTCTCGCCGTTATCAGCCTGAACCTCGGCGTATTTAATCTGCTCCCGATACCGCTTCTCGACGGTGGTCAAATACTTGTGCTCGGCATCGAGAAGGTTTTGTCGTGGTTCGGCCGCACGCTCTCGATGGCTTGGAAAGAGCGAATTCAATTCGCGGGGCTCGCGGTGATACTCCTGCTCATGGTTTTCACGCTGTTTTTGGATATATCGAGATTTTTCTAATGGAAGTTTAGCCACAGAGCACACACAGGTTTTCATTTTCGCCGTGATCTCTCTCGTGCTCTGTGACTAAAGACTCACATGAAACGTGTTTCAAGAGCGGTTAAAGTCCGCGACATTCAGATCGGCGGAGGTGCGCCCGTGGCCGTTCAGTCAATGACTAAGACGGACACGACCGATGTCGATGCGACCGTTCGCCAAATTGAGGAAATGGTCGAAGCTGGCTGCGAGATCGTGCGCGTTGCCGTGCCCGACGACGATGCGGCCGATGCGATGAAGGAAATTCGCAAACGCACGAATGCCCCGCTGGTTGCCGATATTCATTTTCACTACAAGCTCGCCTTGAAAGCCCTCGACGCCGGCATCGACAAGCTCCGGATTAACCCCGGGAATATTGGTTCGATAGATCGCGTTCGCGAGGTCGTGCGAGCAGCCGAGGCTCGAAAAGTTCCGATCCGCATTGGCGTAAATGGCGGTTCGCTCGAGAAAGATTTGCTTAAAAAATACGGCACCGCGACGCCGGAGGCGATGGTTGAGAGCGGGATGCGGCACATCCGCATTCTCGAAGACCTCGGTTTCGGCGACATCATCATTTCCCTGAAAGCTTCAGACGTGAACCGCATGGTCGAGGCCTATCGCCTGATGGCCGCGAAGGTCGATTACCCGCTGCACCTCGGCGTGACCGAGGCCGGGACTCCGTTCGGCGGGACGATCAAATCGGCGATCGGTTTAGGAGTGCTTTTGCACGAAGGCATCGGCGATACGATCCGTGTCTCGCTCGCCGCCGAGCCGAATGAGGAAGTGCGTGTCGGCTGGGAGATTCTGAAATCGTTGGAATTGCGCAAACGCGGCGTGACCGTCGTCGCTTGCCCGACCTGCGGGCGGCTCGACATCGACAACTTCGTCGAGATCGTCACCGAGGTGGAACGCCGGCTGGCCCACGTCGAAGAACCGCTTCAGCTCTCGATCATGGGCTGCGCCGTCAACGGCCCCGGCGAGGCCCACGATTCGCAGCTCGGAATCACCTTCGGCCGCAACGTCGGGATGATCTTCAAAGACGGCGTACCGATGCGTCGGGTTGCGGGCGAGAATATCGTCGAGGAATTTGTAAAAGAGGTCGAGATGCTGCGGAAAGAAGGCGGCGACGCGAGGTCGCTGATCGTAGATAAATCGCTCGTTCAAATCAGTTAGGAAATTGCCCGCGAAATACTTTCTTTTCTAAGGGAAAAGAACAGTGAACGGGTAAAACGGCAAGTTTCTCACCACACCAAAAATCATCAAAACGCCCAGCAGAAACCATAACCAAGCGGGATTGAAGCGATTTAACGAAATACCTTTCCCGCGAATAGCGACTAGCAGCAGCGAAACGAAAAAGAAAACGATCATGCCTGCCCAAAGTGGCACCAAAAGGTTGTAGTCGAGCGCAGTTAAAATATCACCATGGAGCAGCGCGTGAAACCCGCGTGTAAGCCCGCAGCCGGGACATGCAAAGCCGGTTGTTCGGTAAAGCGGGCACGCGGGCAGAAAATTGACTTTCGTCGGATCGAAATACCGTAAGAAAATAATTCCGCCCGCAATAGCGGCTAGGCCGGCCGCGGCCAGATAGCGGCTGGGCAGCCGCAGTCTTTGATGTTGATCTACGAAAGCTTCCAACGAATTAATTTCGCAAACTTGATCGAATTGATGACCTCGGCGATTACTTTCTGGCGTGCGTCATAGCTGACGGGTTCGGCGTCGAGCGATAGCAACTTCGACTTTTCTCCGGCGTAGTCAGCCGAGAGTATCTGGGCGACGGGGCCGAGCGAGATGTTATCAAACTGCCGTGTAGATTCGATAGCCGTACCGAAGCGATGCCAGTTCACGTGCTTGACGACGTAGGTGCAGAGAAGCGTGCCTCGATCTTTAACGGGTCTTCCGTGGTAGGTTTGCCGCTTGAATTTGGAGTTCATTGCAGCAAGCTCCGCTGCGGCCTTGAGCATCGGATGGCAGGTGGTGGAGCATTGAGCCGAAACTACGTTCCCGCCTTCGTCAACCACAACACGCAGTCCGATTGATGCGTCGTCGCCACCTACGTCAAGGGCCGTTTCGGGGAATGCCGGTTTAACCAGATAAGTCGCCAGGCCGTTTATGCTAGGTACTGAAATAAGGAGCTCACGCGCCTGTTCTTGTGCAATGGCCGCAATCGAAAGCAACAGCAAGAGAACGGTCGCAGAGGATAACCGTTTACACATACGCTAATTATAACCGGCGATGTCAATTAGCCATCGAAACGAACAGTGAATCCGCGGCTACGCGGCGATTGATGTTCACTACTAGGGTCTCACGTATCCTACCGATTTCGTCCAGCCATTCGGCCAATTTCGAAAATTCGGCTTTGGCCGCAAGCAACTTTAACGAACGCGCGAGGTCAGCGTTGATCAAACAGGATTGATCGGCGCCGCCTGATATTGTCCAAACGTCGCGAATGAGATGGGTTAGGATTTCGAGATATTCTTCGAAACGCTCGCGGTTTTTAGCGTCGGTGATCGTTTCAGACAAGTGCAGCATTGCCGCTAGATTCGGTTGAGCTATCGCGCTGTTGAGAACGTCGAGCATCAGCTCGCGGGCCGCCCGAAATGCTTCGATATCGAGCACGAGAGCTTTCCCGACGCTTCCGCGGGAGATACGGGCGGCAAGGGTTGCGTCGTCGGCTGCGAAACGCTCGGAGTCGATGAGAAGTTTGGTTA
>JBHENZ010000268.1:0-6821 GCA_046261815.1 Pyrinomonadaceae bacterium
GGATAATTCGCGTCGGTCTCAGCCATTCGAATTTTGGGTCTGGGATCTGGGATTTGGGATTTGGGATTGGAGAAAAATCCACAATCCGAATTCCGAAATCCCAAATCGCTAGATTCCCATTATATTGTAGCCACAATCTACGTATATCGTTTCGCCGGTGATTCCTGAGGCGAGATCGCTGACGAGGAAAAGGGCAGTATTGCCGACCTCGCTCGCCCGCACGTTTCGCTTGAGTGGAGTTTTTTCGCCAACATAGCTAAGAAGTGAACCCATGTTCTTTACGCCGCGGGCCGACAGCGTATTGATCGGCCCCGCGCTAATTGCATTGACGCGAATATTTTGCTTGCCGAGGTCCGCGGCGAGGTATCGGGTCGAGGCTTCGAGGGCGGCTTTGGCCACACCCATGATGTTGTAATGGGGAACTACCTTCTCCGCACCGTAATAAGTCATCGTTACGATACTGCCGCCGTTTTGCATCAGCGGCGTGGCCGCAAGAGCAACCTGAGTCAGCGAAAACGCGCTTATCTCGAGGGCCGTGGTAAAGGCTTCCCGTGTCGTGTGTAAAAACTCGCCGTCGAGCGCTTCGCGTGGAGCGAACGCTATCGAGTGAATAATAAAATCGAGCTTGCCGAATTTTTTACCGACGGCGGCGAATGCGGCATCGACCTCGGCCTGGTTCGTTACGTCACAGGGGACGATAAGCGAGTCCTCAAGGGTCGCGGCGAGCGTTTCGACATTTTCCTTTAACCTTTCACCTTGGTAAGTAAAGGCCAGCCGCGAACCGTGTCGCGCGCAGGCATCCGCACAGGCCCAGGCGATCGACCGTTTATTGGCAACTCCTAAAATCAAACCAACCTTGTTGTCGAGCATACGTGCAAGAGTCTTACGCACAAACGCGTAACCCGTACTTTATTCCGTAATGTAAATCTTCTGCAGCGCTTCAAAATCCAGAAACCGGATGTCGATATCGACAGGCGTACCGGAGAACCGGCTCGATTTTAAACGCGCACGCAGTGTCTCTTCGTCCCGGGCGATGAGCTGCGTGACGAGCACAAGCATCAAGCGCAAATTTGCCGCATCGCCGGCATTGTCGACTGCCTTCTTTGCAGAAGCCATCTTGCGCATCACGGCCTCGATTTTATCCTGCCGCAGGTCTGGCGCAACGAGAAAAGCGACCTCCATGCAAATGAGTAAGCCGTCCTTTGCCAGGACGGCGTCGAACGGTACACCGCCTACATTGACGTGCCTAATCAGCGGCGCATTCTCCTCTTGCTGAATCTGACGAAGTGCCAAATCTTCCGCCACGATATACGCAGATTGCAGATCGCCGATCTGCTCGGTTCCAATTTCGAGCAGATTCGATAGCTCGTTAACTTCGACATGCAGTGTCTGTCGCTGAAGTTCGGGTAATGCAGTATTCCAGTTCACAGCCTTGCCATCTCTAACGGCAGTCAGCCGCCTGGATTGCGACTGCGCAATGTAAAACAAGACTGCAGCCGACGCAACCGAAATGAGAAAGATCGATGCGTAAAGCCAATTTCCCAAGGCTACAGCTGTGATCAGCCCGATGGTGAGGGAAAGAAATATGGCGGCCCCGAGCGCGGTCAAAATCCAGGCCGGCGAGGGCCGTGCGAAAACGGAAACCGAGTTGTCGAATTCCTTTGCCATTCCAGCGAGCGAAGCGAAACTATTTCCCCCAGACCGGAGAAAAGATGATACGACAATCCAGTTTTACTGCCTAGCGATATCGGCACGCTCGAACGGGGTGTCGTCAAAATGCGTCATCCGTTTGAAATCGCGAAAACGCTGATTAATCTCGGCGTGTACGAGGGCATCGACTCGCTCGGTGCCGAATTTTTCGACATTGAACGAAGCCATCACGGAGCCATATATCATCGCTCTTCTGAGGACGTCGTCCTCCACTTCATCATGCGCGGCGAGGTAACCCATAAGGCCACCCGCAAACGTGTCGCCTGCACCGGTAGGGTCGAATACGCCTTCGAGCGGATAGGCGGGGACCGAGAAGAAGCCGTCTTTAGTAAATAAAGTCGCGCCATATTCCCCACGTTTAATCACTAGAGCTTTGAGACCAAACGAAAGAATCTTTTTCGCGGCCTTGTGGATATTCGGCTCATCGGTTAGCTGTCGCGCCTCGGCATCGTTAATAATCATGCAGTCCACGACCTTGACGGTTTCGATCACTTCGCCTTTTACCGACGAGATCCAGAAATTCATCGTGTCCATGGCGACGAATTTCGTCTGCGGGCATTGCTCGCGAACCCGTTTTTGAAGGGAAGGTTGAATGTTGGCGAGAAAAAGAAACGGAGCATTTCGCGCGTTTTCAGATAGCTTTGGGTTGAATGTCTCGAATACATTAAGCTGCGTGTCCAGGGTGTGCGCCGTGTTCATGTCGTAATCGTAGCGTCCCTTCCAAAAAAAGGTTTTGCCGTTTTTCACGATTTCAACATCGGTTGTGTCAACAGCGTGCCTTTTGAAAACGTCCCATTCGGCTACCGTAAAATCGCCGCCGACCACGCCGACCGCGTTGACCTTCGTGAAAAAACTCGCCGAAAGCGAAAAGTGCGTCGCCGCACCACCAAGAACTTTATCGCGTTTTCCGAAAGGTGTTTCAAGCGCATCGAACGCGACAGAACCAACAACTGTTAATGACATCTATTGAAATTTGCTCCGGGAAATATATCGAGTAAAACAAACGGTAATTCTACACGTCATGGCGGGTTTTTGCGATGCTCGCCGGCGTGAAAAAGGCGGATCTTATTGACCTCGAGATTATGCAGACAGGCTTCACGGCAGAGCCAGAAGGTCGAACGGTCTTCGTCGACTCAAGACCGAGCGAATTGACCCGTTGCCTCGGCATCGAGCTCGTCGCATCCGAAATAGAGGACAATGTTATTTGAAACGACGGCATTGTCGTCGGATTGGATGGAAAGCGTCAAATCGCCGCTCGGGCAGTCGAAGCGCGCATAGCGCGGCAGGGAATCGACGATCTTAAGGCCGAGCCTTTGGTAAAACCCGGCCGTTTCTCTACCTGGGTGTGTAAATGGTTTACCTGGTTGAGATTCATTCTTTGGGCTTGATGCGAGCAAGCGCTTCTTGGGCTTCACCCCGGTATCGGCTTTCCGGATATTTCTCGACGAGTATCGACAGATAGGCTACGGCGTCCTCGCGAAGTTTGGCGGGCGCATATTTTTCCTTTCGTTTCTCAGCATTCAAATCGATTTTTTGCCGGCCTTTGTTCTCCGACAGATAGAAGCTGCTCATCCCGGCCAAATACAAAAACTCGTCCATCTTCGAGAACGTCGGATAGGCCGCAAACGTCTCTTCAAACCGCATCAGCACGCCCTTGTAAGCTTTTTTCAGGAGGAAAGCTTGTTTGGCAACTTCTAAATTATGCTTCGCGTCCTGTTCGAGCAGCGGGTCGCGATCAATCGCAGGTGTGACGTTGCGCTGGGCGGATGCAGTAACGTTTGCGGTGAGTACTGCACAGGCCAGAACAAAAAATATCGATACTATTCTCATACTTCAAACAGATGTCGCGGGACCGGAAATGGTTTTCCGACGAGTCGATTTCGCCCTAACTTATGTGCGGGCTTCTGCACCTATTTGGGTGAATACTTCCCAAAAACCGCTTCAAGTTTCTTCGTCGTTTCAGCCGGCCAGTTTTCCAGGGCTGTGAAGATCGCGTTTTTGAGTGCGTCGCGATATTGATTTGGCGTTTTCTTTGCGGCAACGCGCCCGACGGCTTCTTTTAATATAAGCTGCGCATTTCGCACGTTCTTATTCAAATATTCGATCACGATATCGACCGTTACATCCTCGTGGCCTTCGTGCCAGCAGTCGTAATCGGTAACGAGGGCGAGCGTCGCATAGGCGATTTCAGCTTCGCGAGCGAGCTTGGCTTCCTGCAGATTCGTCATGCCGATCACGTCCATGCCCCACTGGCGATAAAGCAGCGATTCGGCTTTTGTCGAAAAGGCCGGGCCTTCCATACAAAGGTACGTGCCGCCGCGGTGGACTTTGACGCCGACGGTTTTACACGATTCTTCGAGAATATTGCCCAGCTCGTCGCACACCGGATGAGCGAACGTGACGTGGCCGACGACGCCTTCGCCGAAGAAGGTCGATTCTTTTGCTCGTGCGTGCGTGCGGTCGAAGAACTGGTCAGGTATGACCATATCGGTCGGCGCGTACTTTTCCTGCAAACTTCCGACGGCCGAAACCGACAAGATGTACTCGACGCCGAGCAACTTCATCGCGTACATGTTTGCACGAAAAGGAAGTTCGGTCGGAAGCAGCTTGTGTCCACGGCCATGGCGTGGGAGAAAAGCGACATTGACTCCCTCCAATTCCCCGACAATAAACGCATCCGATGGCTTTCCGAAAGGCGTATCGACCGTTTGTTCTCTTACGTTCTGCAACTCCGGCATCTGGTAAAGCCCGCTGCCGCCGATGATTCCGATATTTACTTGTTCCATTTTTAGGCAAAAACGAGTCGTCCTTTTGGTTCCGGCCCGACCGGCCTCGCGCGCGGTTTCGATCCATTCGTGAATCACGACCTCCGCTGCGGTGAGGGCTTCCTGGTATGTGGCGCCGTCCGCCATGCAACCCGCAAGCTCGGGCACTTCCGCGATGTAAGCCTTGTCCTAGTCGCTCCAGTAGATGATGGTCTCGTATTTACTCATTCGATAACTCCATCCGATACTTCAAAATTATATTACGAATCTGCTTTACCTGATATGGCTTGGCATTATTTCCTCCTGGCTGAATGTTAACGATCTCTTCGACGTCTTCCCTTACAAAAAAATATGGTGGCTACTTTTGATCCTCTCGGCAAAACCGAACGAGGAAAGGAGGCGCGCAAATCATCGAACTTGATGTTCGAGTCCGACCTTCCCAAGAGAATTCGTTCGCGAGTCTTCTCAAGCCTGGACATATTCCACAGCAACAATCTTTCCATTACCTTCCCTCAGTCGGCAAAGCGGCGTCTCGAAATCGTGATAAAACAAGCAGTGCCAACCTTCCCGAACCGCCTGCGGCAAAATTGCTTTCTTGAATTCCAGTGTTTCCGCCGGATAAAGGTCGTAGCCCATTATCCAGGGCAGTGCTAAGTGATGTCGTGTCGGGATCAGGTCGGCGAAGCCGTAAACGGTTTGGCCTCCCCGGTCGAGCCGCCAGGTTTGCATTGTTTCGGAATGGCCGCGGATTTGTTGAAGCTTTAGCCCTTCGACCGGCTCGTAAGAATCCGGCAGTAATTCAAGCTGGCCGGTCTCCCGCAGCGGCAACCAGTTTTCACGGAGGTAGCTTGCACGGTCGCGTTCGTGAGGGTGTTGGGCGTGGACGAATTCGGATTTAGAAATTAGATAACGTGCATTACGAAATTGAGGGCGCATTTTACTAATGTCCGAAAGATCCCCGCCCGCTACCGCAGTTGGTACCGCCCTTTCGTCGCGTGTCTCGCTCGCCTCCGCCACGGGGGAGCGGGATGCTTGCTTTTCAGTCGGGATCGTATTTCCGCCGGCGTGGTCGAAGTGGAGGTGAGTATTAATGACGATTGTGATGTCTTCAGGGCGGGAGCCCGTGATTTCGAATAACGACTGAGCGAACGGTTTTTCGCGGAAGATTCCGTAGATTTTCGCTTCCTTTTCGGTCCACTTTTCGCCGATCCCGGTTTCGATGAGGATTTTTTCCTTGCCTGTGTCGATAAAGACGCAGTTCATGTTCAGTCTGATGCGGTTGAGCTCATCAGGCGGACAAACCTTTTCCCACAAGACGCGCGGGACGACGCCGAACATGGCGCCTCCATCAAGGCGAAACTCGGTATCGGGAATAATTTCAACCAGATAGTCGCCGATCAACATAATAAAAATGGACAACGGAAAATGGACAATCAATCCATCTTCTATCGCTGTCCATTTTCCGCAAAAGGGCTATTTTTTCTTTGGAGCGGGTTTATTCGGAGCGGTTTTTGCTGCCGGTGCTTCAGCTTCTTCTCCTTCGCCCGACGGAATTTCTCCGGGCTCCATCCCCATCGGCATTTGCTGCTGACGCTTCATCATTTCCTGAATTTGAGCCTCGCTCACCTCAGGCACGTCAAAGTCGGCCGGAACCTTTACGTTGTTACGTGCAACGATCTCCTCGATCAACGCTTTCTCCTTTTGCTCTTCAAGCTTCTGGCGGGCGTATGCTTTCGCGGGAACCTCGCGGCCCATCGGGTTTTCGGGATCCTTTACACCGGTGGAAATCAGGATATGCCTAACGTCGTAAATTTCGGTCGTCTCGCCCGAAGGATCCTTGCCCTCGCCTTTCTTTTCAAGCTTGATAATGTGGTAACCAAAATCGGTTTCGACCAGGTTCGGAACGACCTGACCGGGTTCGACCGAGAGTGCTGCCTGTTCGAACGGGGCGACCATGCGGCCCTTTGGCGTGTCGGAATAGAGTCCGCCTTTACCTTCGCCCGTCTTCGGGTCTTTGTTGCCCGGATCTTCGCTGAACTCGTTCGCTAAAGCCGCAAAATCTTCGCCGGCCTTTGCACGATTTAGAATTTCTTCGGCCTTCGTCTTTTTAGCGGCCGTATCCAGCTCTGGGTGCTCGGCGATGTAGGCTGCTACGTCTTCGTCGGTCACCTTTACCTGCTCGGCCAGCTTATCCGAATACTCGCGAGCTAAGAATTGAGCCTGCTGCAACTTGACCTGCAAATCGATCCTGTCGCGGAAACTTTCCGGAAGCGAATCACCCTTTTCGTCAAATTCGTTTTCATAAATCTGCATCTTAGCGAAAGCGTCACGGGCCTGCTGCCGCTC
>JBHENZ010000269.1:0-3327 GCA_046261815.1 Pyrinomonadaceae bacterium
AGCGATTCGGTCGCCGAAACAGAATTAACCAGGCGGGCAGAAGAATCTGAACGGGCCCACGCTAAAGCTGAAGAGGAACGTAAAAGGATTGAGCGGGAAAGAAAACGGATTTTCAAGCCTTGAAAGCCAGATTAGCGACCATGTAAACGCCGGTCGATAGTCGTTCGGCAAATCCTTCGTCGACGAGATCGTGATTTGCACGGCCCGATTCCCAGCGGTAAAAACCGAACGCGCGAGACAGATCGCCTAGCATCGTCATCCCACACATTGAGAGATAACAGCGCGCAAGCTCGCGAACGGCCTCCTCGCGTGAGACTTTCTTGGCCAATTCTTTCGGAAAACGCGCTTCTGCTAAAGTCCAGATATAAGTAAACTTTGGACTGTAGAGAACCTCCTGCGGCACGACCTTCATTGTGCGTTGCAGCTTGTCGAGAGCTTTGGTAAAGCGCGGACGTGTCGTAATTTCCGCCTCGGCCCGCAGATCGGCCGAACCCATTTCCCATTCTTTTCGCAGAACTTTCAAAATTTTGTTTGCGCTTCCCGATAGATTTTTTTCTTCTCTAGCTTTTGGGACTCCCCAAATTGCATTGAAATAAGGGATCATCCGCGGCGCAAGAAACATCGAATGGCCTTTAACAAGTTTTGCGTAATACACCTTTCCGCGCGCAATAACCTCGTCTTTCAAGACCCAGGCGGCGCTCGCCTCCGGATCCTTTTGCACATTTCGCGGCATATGCGCATCGCGGCGGCCGCACACGGCGGTGTAAACCGACGGCAAATTTTTTCGCGCATCCGTTAGGCCGAGGCAAAAGCCCAGCTCTTCCACCATCCTCTCGACCTGCTGTGCCGATTCGATTTTCAGAGCGTCGTCGCGATGCCACTTTTCGTCGCGATATTGCTCAATCTCGTCTGAGATGCTTTTCATAATTTTTTCCGCGGATTAACACGGAAAACCGAGGACTGGAAAGTTTGCCTTGAAATAATACTTGAAAAGAAAAAGCCCGGCAATTTTAGAAAAAATTTGCCGGGTTCTCGAAATAGCCTGGGAATAATAATCGAAATTATTTAACGTTTATCCGTTTAATCCGGGGCTGATCGAATTAATTTTCGCTCACGCCCGAATCGCGCGACCTCGGCGATGAGGTTTGAATCGTCAGCAACGAGCCTTTCAGCAGCTGAAGGTCTTCGCGTCCCTGCACGACTACTGATCCGGCGCCGGCGCTTCCCCCAATTACGGCTCCCAGTGCCGCGCCTTTTCCGCCGCCTGCTATGGCTCCAATTATCGCTCCCAGCCCGGCTCCTATACCGCCTCGCGTCACGGTTTCTTTCGTTTGGCTGTCGCTCCTGGCGGAGCCCTCGTTGCTGACCCGTACGTTCTTTCCGTACTGATCTTTGACGGCCTGCAAATTACCGGCGAAATCGTAACGCTTTCCGTTTCGAAGAGTGATCGATTCGAAATTGAAGGTAACATTCGAGCTGCCCGAAACGCGGCCCGAGCGGCCAACGCCTGTTAGGTAACCATCGATAATTGCTCCGCGAAATTCGTCCGGCGTCTGCACGATCAATTTAAAGCGATCTTTGTTCTGCGACACTTTCGTATCGATCGTGTTCTCCAAATATGCGGTCACGATCATTCTGTCCGGCACAATGAATTCGCCCGAGCGGCCCGATGCGATCGAAGGCTGCACGCCTGGTCGATCGGTCGGGTCGTTGGTCGAGTAGTTTTCGTCGATCGGGCGCGTGGCTTGCGACGGAATTCCGAGTGCGGCCACCTGATCGGTCTTTCGGTAAAAACTTTCGGCAAACACCGATTCGTTCAAATAATCGGTCGTGATGCGGCGCGTCACCTTCAAAGTTTCGCCGTTGTCGTGCGAGGAAAAAGTGATGGCGTAGTCGGTGGCTCCGCCCACGCTTGTTAGCTTTAACTCGCTATTCGTGACAGACGCGCGCGTGCGGATAGTACGGCCGCCCGAGTTTTCGGTTTGTTCGCGCCCGTCGGCAGTAAACGAGATGGGCGAGGCCTTTGTCGAAGCGATCGTAATCGCGTTTCCGCGAATTTCCAAGGCGATTTCCTCAGGCGCTTCCAGTTTCGATTCGAGATCGGATCGATCGGAGGGCGAAATTTTCGCCGCGGTCATAATATCCGCGATGTTTTCGCTGCGTGCCCGATCAAGGCGATAGGTTCCGGTAAGGCCGCTGTCGTAAACAACGGGCATCGAAACTCGAGGACCGGGCTGATTGCGATTGGGAACGGTCGAAACTTGTTGCGACCAATTGGCCGTGACGCTGTAATTTGCGCCAAGGTTGTTGATCAGACTGCGAACCTGCTGCCAATTGCTTTCGAGCCGGCCGTTTTGCGGGGCCTGTCCTAGCAAGACATCAACACGCTTTGCGGCATTTACGATTTCGCGGACGTCGTCACGATTCTCACGCTGCTGGTCGAGGTTAGCTTGAAAGTTTTGGACTGAGTCCTGCAGATTTCGCAACGCCGAGCTTAGATCCAGCGAATTTTGCCGATCAGCGGGCGTGTTGCGAATCTCGCCCGAGACAATAAATTGGAAATTGTCGATTTCCGCGGCCAGGCTACGAACTGTATTACGAGTTTGCCGCTCGTTCCGCTTTTGAGCGTCGCCGGTCGTGGCGAAAAAAAGCATTATGGTTAAAAGCGCGGCCGAGGCTGCGAATAGATTTTGTATCTTTTTCATTTCGATTCTCCGGAAGCTCTGGCGGTAGAAATGCGCGAGTGTCCGTACGGTTTTGAAGCATTTTTTATTCCAAACGTTGTTCCGCTGTATTGGGGCCGAGCCTATGTTAAAATTCGCTGAAATTTATTGCACTCATAGCAGATAATAGAGGCTAAACGTTTAGCAAATTCCCGAAATCCAAGATGTATAAAGCCACCGTTAAACACGCCGGAGACGAGTTTTTTATCGGCATTCCGCCCAGCGGGAACGCCGTAATCTTTGATGCAAAAGGAGATCGACACGCGGCTCCCTCTCCGCTTGAGATGCTTCTCATTTCAGTCGCCGGCTGTACGGCGGCGGACGTGGTCTCGATTATGCAAAAGAAGAGGCAGGACGTGACAAACTATAAAGTAGAAATCATCGGAGAGCGTGCGGACGAGCACCCGCGAAAGTTCACCCGCTTTCGCATCCACCATATCGTGCACGGGCACGGTATTTCGGAGAAAGCCCTGGCCAACGCGATCGAGCTTTCGGACACAAAATACTGTTCAGTCGCCGCCACCGTCCGCCCAACGGCAGAGATTACGACTAGCTATGAAATTGTCAGGAACTAGGACGTGACTGAGTGTCCCAGTTTCCCAAG
>JBHENZ010000270.1:0-6847 GCA_046261815.1 Pyrinomonadaceae bacterium
GAGATGCGCGGAACGACTATGCAAATATCTGGACAATCAGTCTCGACGGCAAAGGCGAGGCGAAACCTTTAACTGATTTCAAAACCGAGTCAATAACCAGTTTCGCGTGGTCGCCGGACGGCAAACAACTTGTTCTCGCACGCGGCACGACTACCAGCGACGTTGTTTTGGTCAGCAATTTCAAGTGAGATTTGAACGATGAAGCTATGCCCCCAATGCAGGCGGGATTATTTCGATGACACGCTGAGTTTCTGTCTCGATGACGGCAGCGCGCTGCTCGAAGGCCCTGCGTCTGTGGACGAACCGGCGACGGCGATCCTGTCAGAACCGGGAGCGAACCGGGGCCCCCGAGCGGGCCGCCCGCTTGGGGTGGATGCGACAGGGCTCTCCGCCAGTGAGTCTCCAACCCGCTCTCAAATTAATACCACCGACCAAGCTGCCATCTATCCGCGTGGAACCGAGGCGGAGCCTCAAGAAAATTCAGATGAGGTTTCGGAAAGGCAGAGCCTTTCCCGACATCAAGCGGCGAAGCCGCAGGGGAGATCTGGCGGTCGGTTTGTGTTGTTCCTGATTTCCGGCGTCGCGGTCTTGATTATTGTGGCTGGATTTTTTAGTTATCGGTACTTAGGCCCGACTAATTCAAAGCAAATCGAATCAATCGCCGTGATGCCGTTTGTCAACGAAGGCGGCAATGCCGAGGTCGAGTATTTGTCCGATGGCATGACCGAAACGCTTATAAGCAGGCTGGCACAGTTGCCCAATCTGAATGTGAAGGCCCGGAGCACGGTTTTTCACTACAAGGGAAAAGTTGCCGACCCCGCAAAGATCGGTCGCGAATTGGCGGTTCGGGCGGTATTGCTCGGACGTGTCGTTTCCCGGGGCGAACAAATAATAGTGTTCCTCGAGTTGGTGGATGCATCAACCGGCGATCAGATCTGGGGAGATCAATACAATCGCAATCAATCGGATCTTGTTGCTCTGCAAAACGAAATTGCTCTCGACGTCTCAAATAAACTTCGGACGCGGCTCTCAGGAACCGAACAGCAAAGACTGTCCAAGAATTACACGCAGAATGCAGAGGCCAACCAGCTTTATCTCAAAGGGCGCTACCACCTTCTCAAAACGACGCGTAATGAGATAGAAAAAGGGGTTTCGTACTTTCAGCAAGCCATAGCTATCGACCCATCATACGCGCTTGCCCAAGCGGGTTTGGCCGATGCAAATAGAACGCTGGCGATGGCGGGTGAACGGCCGCCGAGGGAGTTTATGCCGCTGGCGAAGGCCGCAGCAGCAAGGGCGATTGAGCTCGATGACACTTTGGCGGAAGCTCACGGCATTCTTGGATTCGTCTTGTACTGGTATGACCGGGACTGGAATGCGGCGGAACGCGAGATGAAACGGGCAATAGAACTCGACCCGAATAACTCGGACACCCGGATTTACTACGCTCACCTTCTTTCCAGTACCGGGAGAGTCTCACAGTCATTATCGGAAGCGCGGCGATCCAGCGAGCTCGAACCGCTAAACGCGAGAAACAACGCATTAGAATGCCAATTTCTGATCGCCGCCGGACAGAATGATGAAGCTTTGATCAAAGCTACGAAGGTCATAGATTTGAACCCGGATCACTGGCTCCCTCATCAACAGGCAGCCGCCGCCTACATCGAAAAGGGAATGTATGCAGAAGCAGTCGTTGAAGCAAGGAAGTCCATGGAGCGTAACGAGTTCGCTACCGTTCCGCGCGCCTTCTTGGGATATGCGCTGGCAAAAGCGGGAAGACGCGCCGAGGCGGAAGCTGTCCTCGATGAACTCTTGCGGATGCGGAAGGAAGATTACGCGTCTCCCTATAGCATAGCCATGGTCTATTACGGTTTGGGGAAGCACGATGAAACGATGGCCTGGCTGGAACAAGCCGTCGAAGCACGTGACCCGCGGGTGGTTTTTCTGACGATGGATCCGAAATGGAAAAATCTGCGCGGCGATCCGAGGTTTCAGGATCTGCTGCGGCGAATCGGACTGCCGCAAGGGTGAGTGGCGACATGATATGAAACGATGTCCCGAATGCAGACGAGATTATTACGACGAGACTCTCTTGTATTGTCTCGACGACGGCAGCGCGCTGCTCGAAGGGCCGGCTTCGGCGGATGGTGCGGCGACGGCCATTTTCAACAGCGAAGGGAAAACCCGGGTGTTGGGTGACTCGTCTTCGAAGAACGCTTCGCAGCCAGCTCAACGTTTTGCGGATCGGCAACGCCGATCTGTCCTTGCAGGTTTGCTGGGAATTGTCTTTGTCGCGGCTTCCGGCATCGGTTTCTATTCTTATTGCAATCGATCTGTTACCCAGATCAATTCCATTGCAGTATTGCCGTTTGTGAACCAGGGCGGAAATGCCGAGGTTGAATACCTTTCAGATGGTATGACCGAGACACTTATCAGCAGCCTTTCGCAATTACCTAGCTTGAATGTAAAAGCGCGGAATTCCGTTTTTCGCTACAAAGGAAGCGACATAGGCGCCCAGCAGATCGGCCGCGAATTGAACGTGCAGGCGATCCTGACCGGTCGAGTCGTCCAGCTTGGCGACGATCTGACGCTTTATCTATCATTGGTCGATTCAAAAACTGAAAATCAACTTTGGGGCAAGCAATACAATCGAAAATTAGCCAATCTCGTCACCCTCCAAACAGAGATCGCGCGGGACGTTTCGGATAACTTAAGAAACAAATTATCCGGGGTGGATGAGCAAAAGTTGGCGAAAAATTCCACGCAAAGTGCGGACGCCTACCGGCTTTACCTGATGGGTCGTTTCCATTGGAACAAATTTACCGAGGATGGTTTGACTAAGGCTGTTGAATATTTCCAGCAGGCGATCGAAATAGATAACAACTATGCGCTCGCCTACAGCGGACTGTCTGAATCCTATAACGTTCTCGGAGTCAACGGGTATATGCCGGGAAAAGATGCGATGCCGAAAGCGAAAAGCGCGGCCGAGAAAGCCGTAATGCTGGACGACCAACTTTCCCAGGCACATTTGTCCATGGGCGCATATAGATATTTTTATGAATGGGATCTGAAATCAGCCGAATCGGAATTCAAGCGTGCGATGGAGCTTGACCCTGGCTATGCCGTTCCTTATCAGTTGCACGGTTATGTATTAAGAGCCCGGGGAGATTTTGAGGCGGCAATCGCGGAACTTAAAAAGGCCCAGGAGGTTGATCCGCTTCTTCTACTGATCAACAGTGATATCGGCGAGACCATGCGGTATGCCGGACGGACGGCGGAAGCGATCGAAGCGAGTAAGAAAACTGTTGAGTTGGATCCGAACTTCGCGGACGGGCACTTTACCCTGGGGTTGGCTTATTCACAACATGGCATGCACGAGGAAGCAGCCGCGGCAATTACCCGGGCGCTCGTTCTTTCGGAAAATAGTACGCACATAAAAGCTGCCCTCGGCCAAGTTTATGCGCATGCCGGAAAAAAGGCTGAAACTTACAGGTTGCTGGACGGGTTGCTTTCCGAAAGCCGTTACGTCTCTCCGCTGGATATAGCGGCGGTATATGCGCGATTGGGCGAAAACGACAAAGCCTTTGACTGGATCGAAAAGGCCTACGAGGAACGTGCCGGCTGGATGATCGAGCTCAACGTCGATCCGGCATGGGAAAAAATTCGTTCCGACAGGCGTTTCCAGGATCTGCTGCGGCGGATCGGGCTGGCAAGGTAAGCGGATACTATGAAACGCTGCCCAGGATGCAGGCGAGATTATTACGACGACACGCTGCTTTACTGTCTCGACGACGGCAGTGCGCTGCTCGAAGGCCTACGCCCGCTTGGGCGAACAAGGTCGGGCGAGGGAAATTCTGGAAAAACTCAGGAACGGTAAGGAGTATTATTCGCCCGCCGAATTTGCGATCCTACTCAGCGCCCTGGGATTGAAAGACGAAGCATTGACGTCCTTGGAAAAAGCGTTCGCGAATCGCGATCCGCAACTCGAATATCTAAAAGTCGAATCGGGTCTCGACCCGATCCGCGACGACCCGCGGTTTGTTGATCTGATCCGGAGAGTCGGATTTCCGTAGCGATTTGGCGAGGTCAGCCGAATAGTCGCGGCAGGCGGCGTTGGAGGTTTTTCGGCAGAAGGATTTCCATCGCGTCGTCGACGGTCACGATTCCGGCGATGTCGCCTTCGTCGTCGACGACGGGCAGGGCGAGCAAGTTGTATTCTGAGATGGTTTGGGCGACGTCGTCTGACGAGTCGGTAGGATGTGCGTAACGAAAATCGTCGCGCATTACCTCCTCGAGTTTTTTCGAAGGGTCGGCAAGGATTAGGCTGCGAAGAGAAATTAATCCTTCAAGCTTCCACGAATTTTCCTTATCGACGACGTAGAGGTAATAAATCATGTTCGGCGTCTCGGCCATTTCGCGCAAGCGTAGAATCGTTTCGCCGACAGTAAGCGTTTTCGGGAAGACCATGAACTCGGTCGTCATCAACCCACCGGCCGTGTCGTTCTCGTAAGACATCAGCTCGGCGACATCGGCCTTTTCCTCGTCCTCCATCAGCTCGAAAAGCTCCTGGGCCTTTTCCTCGTCCATCTCGTCGAGCACGTCTACTGCGTCGTCGGGCGACATTTCCTCGAGAATGTCGGCGGCACGCTCTTCGTCCATTTCTTCGAGGATGCGGGCCTGGGCTTCGGTCGACATTTCCTCGAGCGTGTCGGCCGCGATCTCGTCGTCAAGGCTTTCGACGATTTCGGTGCGGTGGATTGGCGAAAGCGTTTCGGCAAGCTGGGCGATCTCGACCGGGTGCAGTCGGGAAAGTTTATCTTTCGAAGATTTAAGCTGCACGGTGACGGTCGCCGTGTCGGTCGCGAGGTATCCGACATCGGCCCAATCGAGCACCTCGACCGGCTTATCGCTCCCGTAGAAACCCTTCGGCATAAGTCGGCGAAGAAAACCCTTCAGGCTGACATCCGCACCAGTCACACGCCAGATATCACCAGCCTCGATAAGCTGCACGTCGTTTACGCGAACGACGCGTTTACCGTCCACATCGATCAGCTGATTGTCGAGCACGTCTTTGTTCAACAAAACTTCGCCCTCGCGGCGTTCAAACGGCGTGAGATCGAGCTTCGTCGTCTTTAACTTCGCACCGCTTATGCCCAAATCGTCGACGTTCGGCCAGGGGATAAAAAACTGCCGCCCGCGAAACCGCGCAACGATGCCTATCACCGGCGGATAATCCTCTTTGCCATACCGCACCAGCACATCATTGATCGCGGCGATCCGCCCACCCCGCGAATCGAAAACCGACCGACCAATTATCTGCGAAACGTAAAGCATCGAATTAAGATAGCTTAAGTCTTAAAAATCATGAAAGAGATGGAAATACTCCATTTCAGACGAGCTTTTTCAACCGAAAGCAAGCGTGCTATTATAGAGGGCGTGTGATAAACACCTTTAGTATTCACAAATCTCTGCAAACCGTCTGCTATTAATCATTTCCTTATATATCGGGGCTGAAACCTCAGCCGCCCGCACGCTTACCTCAAATAATGAAAAAAGCCTATCTTATTTTAATAAGTATTGCCGTGTTGTCTGCTGCGGTCGTCGGTCAGAAGCCGAATGGGCCGCGTACGATGGATAATTTCGACCGTTCGCAGGGTGTGCCGCTGCATTTGCCGGCCCCGTTCCCCCCGATAATATCTATTGCGAAGACCTCGAAACGCAGGAGAAACACCCGATATCAGGTCGTGGTCGAGGATAAACTGGTCAGGAAAACCGCCCAGGCGACGCAGGTACGCGTGACGGACGGGCTTGCGCTTCGAGAATCGGTTGTTTACCCCAATGCGACGCGGCTCATGATGGGCACGGGCTCGCATCTAAAGGGTTTCACTACCGGAAATCCGTTGCATGATCGTTTTATCGTCGATTCGAGTGCACGCTACAACATCGACCCGCTGCTGATCTACGCCCAGATGCACCAGGAATCAACCTTTAAGGTGCGGGCCAGGTCGCATAAGGGAGCGAGCGGTTTGATGCAGCTGATGCCGATGACGGCACGGCGGTTTGGCGTGACGCAGATCTACGACCCGCGGCAAAATATCGACGCGGGCGTGAAGTATATGCGGTGGCTGCTCGATAATTTTAACGGCGACGTCGTACTCGCTCTTGCGGGCTATAACGCGGGCGAGGGAGCCGTGATGAAATACGGCCGGCGTGTGCCCCCGTATCGCGAAACGCAGGAATACGTTCGCCGCATCACGTCGCGTTACCACATGATCTCGGATCCGAAATACGCGCAAATCGGACGCAATGTCGGCGGAACGACGCTGCCGAATTTCGGACAAAAGGATTCACGACCGCTCTCTGTTTACGAGGCCTCGCCGCTCGCGATTCGCGTGCCGGACGGGCGGATGATGTTAATGAATCAATAAACGATACATTCGAAGGGATGCCACAGCCTCCCGCTTCTCTTCTCCAATTCGTCGGAAAAAGACCTCGCGGCCGTTTGAATTCAAGCGGCCGCGTTTTTTTCAGCAATCCGCTAAAAGGTAATCGTATGTCATCGGGTGCGCCGCATCGGAATGCTGGGTTATCATTCTATTCGCACTAAGGGTATGTACTGTATAAAATGCGGCAAAGAGAATGCGGCGGACGCAATGTATTGCCAAAAATGCGGCGCTTTGATCGAGGCCGACGAGGAAACTCGCGTCGCAGGTCGGGAATACCGAGCTCCCACCCTCAGGGCGCCAACCACCCCGTCAGCCAAAGCGGCTGCCACCGCTCTTGTCCAGGAGGGGAGCTCTGACCAGGAAATTTTCTCGATATCGCCGACTTTGAAATTCGTTTACGC
>JBHENZ010000271.1:0-6918 GCA_046261815.1 Pyrinomonadaceae bacterium
GCCTAGATCGCCCGTCCAATCAGGGGGCAGCGGCTCAATCTTCAGGCCGTCAACGCCAACGACTCCGAAGCCTTCGTTAAGCAAATAATGAGCAAGCGTATAACCGGCCGGCCCGAGCCCGACGACCATAACGTTCCTGCCGTTGTACGGAAGCGGGTACGGTCGCTCGGCATTGAGCGGGTTCCAACGGGTCAGCAAGCTGTATATCTCAAATCCAAAGGGCAACTTCAGCACATCGGTCAGCGATGCGGTTTCCGCGAGCGGGATGTTCACCGGCTCCTGCTTCTGGAAAATGCAGCCCTTCATGCAATCATTGCAGATGCGATGACCTGTGCCCGCACACATTGGATTGTCGATCGCCACTAACGCAAGCGAGGCGATAGGATCACCTTGCTTTTTCAACAAGTGCATCTCCGAGATCTTTTCATCCAGCGGACAGCCGTCGGTTTTGACGCCGAGTGGGTTGCGTTTCGCGGTGCCGTCCGGCTCGCGAAGGCCGGTCGAACACGAATCCTTATCCCGCTCATGGCAGATCAGACAGTAATCGACTTCGTAAAGTGCATCTCGCATCGTGCCGCGGTCGTCAGTGAGGCGAAAACCGTCCCGCTGTCGGAGCATGCTCTCAGGTCCCTGCATCAAGTTAGGACTTTTCTCGATCGGGTGTATGACGTGAACGAGATTTTGGTAATCGAGCGCGTGCTGCACCTTGAAGCTCGCCCAGCGTTTTTCCTTTCGGTAAAACTCAAACGCCGACCATGCTTCGAGCAAATTCAACACGGCACCTACCTGCAGAAGATCGCCCTCTGCATCGGAATCGAGAATGTATTTGGTGAATAATTCACCGAACGCGCCGTCTTTCAATTTTTCGAACGCCAGCTTTATCCGGTCGATTGTCTCTTTGACGGACGCCGTCGATTCGAGATTTTTTGCCAGCGATTCTTCCGCATCAAGTAAATGCACCGCCAGCGTCGCGATGCCAAGCTCCTCGTCATAACGCAGCAGTTCCCCAAAGGCTGCATTTCTAAAATCTTTTACGGCCCGGTCGATTTTGTGAAAGTTTTCGTGCGAGGTGTCTTGTGCTTTATATTTCTTGATGGCCCGCCGCTGAACAAAAAATTTATAACGCCAGATCGGATGCTGCTGGAGTATTGTTCGCTCAAGTTCCTTTCGCGACGCCGAAATCTTAAAAATGCGGGCAATAAATTCAGATAAGAACGGTGCAGAATCGGTCAGGATGTTCGAGGCTGCGCGTTTTTCAAAGCCCTTGCCGCCGGCTTCGATATATTTTGTCAACGCCTGGTGGACGATCGGTTCTTTTGCGGCCAAGTCGGAATAAAATTCGTCGGCGAGGTCCTTGAGGCGGGCGGCATCAAAAAGGTCGGAAAATTGAAACCCCGCGATGCCGAGCCGCATCTCGGCCGCAACCGTCGGGGCCCCCGTGTCGGAAACTAAGGTCATATAGGTCTATTAACTCAATATTAATCAATAAAAGAGCAACTAAACAGTATAACAGCGGCAGTTTTCGGCATCAAAAGCAGCGATCTCGCCCGCATCTGCGTCCGGCCCGCGAACGCCGCGCACGACGGAATTTGCGTGAAAAGTGCCGTCCGATGTGCTATAAAATCAAGTTTACGCTTTGAAATTCGTTTTGGTTATTTATATTTATTAATTAGCTTTACCGACGTATGGAACAAGACCAGAGGTTGACGCCGCTTCCCAAGGAGCTTGAGGTTAGATCGGCTCCTGCCGACTACCTTGCCGGCTATCCCGGATTTTACGATGACGAGGTGACCGAGGGGCGCCGTACCGTTCAGCAATATTTGAACGTAATTTATAAGCGCCTTCCGATCATCCTTGCCCTCACGCTCTTTGCCACCATTGCCGCCGCGCTCTACATGTACCGCCAACCATCGGTATTTCAGTCGTCGGCACAGATGATTATCGAGCCGCGCAAACCGAAGGTGCAGTCGAAAGATTCGATCAACATCAACTTCGGGATGGACGTAAACTACTACAACACGCAGCTTCAGCTTCTAAAAAGCCCGGACCTGATGAAAGACGTGGTCAAAACCCTTGGCATCTACCGCGATCCCAATTTGTTGAGCGGCGACCGCGGCGTGATATCAGGACTGCGTTGGATTTTCTCAAGCGAAAAGCGCACGACCGCTGACGGAAGCACCCTTGCAGTTCTTCCCGAAGTACCGTCGAGCTCAACTGTTCAGACGATTCAGCTTTCTCCCGACGAGGAGCAGCGGGCCAATGTTTATGCAGGTGTGCTTGTCGGAGGATTGGACGTCGAGCAGCAGGAAGACACAAACCTCGTTTCGGTAACCGTGAGAAGTACAAATCCCGAGCTTGCCGCCCGCGTTGCCAATGGTGTGGTCGAGCTTTTTAAGAAGCAGGACGCCGAACGCGAAATGAGCGGCGCCATCCGCGCCCGCGACGACCTAGCAAAGTCGATCGAGGATCTGCGCGCGTCGATTGCTGGCAAGGAAAGCGAGCTGATGGGTGCAATGGCCAGCGAACGGATGCCGTTAATGGAAAAGGGCCAGGAGCTTTCCTTCAGCCGGCTACAGGGTTTGAGCGAGACGTGGATGAAATCCGTTGACACGCTCCGTCAAGTCGAGGCGCGCTACCTCGCTGCGCAGCAGTCCAGCGCACGGGGCGAGGGTCTCAACCTTCCGGACATCTATCAAAATCCGGTCCTGCAGGACACGCTGCGGCTTAACACCGAACGCCGTGCGAAGCTGCAGGATGCGATTCGCGACATCGAGAAGCAGATAAAGGATGCCGAGACCGAAAAGGCTGAACTTTTGGTCAAATACACGCCTGAATATTTTAAGGTCAAGCAAATCGAAGAGCGGATTGCGACGCTGGGCAAAACGAAGACGCAAACCGAAAAGGATGTCACCGCGATCATCGACCAGGCGCAGCAGAAGATCGAGCGTGATGCCGTCGGCGGCGCGCTAACATCGCTCAGAAGCCAAGTCGAGGCCGCGCGACGTCAGGCGGCCCAAAATCTGGCATCGTATGAGCAGGAGGCCGCGAGGGCCAATCTCCAGGGTCAGGCTGAAACTCGCCTGACGACGCTTAAGCGTGAAATCGACACGAGCCGCACGCTGCTCGATACTTACACGCAGCGGCAAAAGGAACAGGAGCTCGCCATCGCCAGCGAGGGCCCCGACAATATCAAGGTCGGCACTAAGGCGATCGCGAGCACAGTGCCGGTCGGCCCGCCGCGTGGGCGCAATATTTTCATAGCATTTCTCCTGTCCTTATTTGCCGGAATCGGTTTGGCATTTCTGCTTGATTACCTTGACGATTCGGTCAAGTCGTCAGAAGACATCGGCCGCCATCTGGGCCTGCCGACCCTTGCGCTTATTCCGCATTATTTTGGTTCGGAAAAGCGACGGCTGCGCCTTACCGCGTCAAACGGCAATGGAAACGGTGCTCCGACCGGGCTGATCGCGCTGGAAGAGCGCCATTCGCCGATGTCCGAGGCTTATCGCCATCTGCGTACATCTCTGCTCTTTTCGTCGGCCGGAAAGCCGCCCCAGTCGATACTAATCACCTCTTCGCAGCCTTCCGAAGGCAAGACGACAACAGCGATCAATACCGCCATCACGCTTGCTCAGGCGGATGCCGACGTCGTTCTGGTCGACTGCGACTTGCGTCGTCCGCGGCTGCATAATTATTTCGAATTCGAAAACACGCAAGGGCTGACTAACTATCTTTCCGGCGAACGCAACACCGAGCAATTGATCAAAACTTGCCGCGATCTGCCGCGTTTGAAAGTGATCACCAGCGGCCCGATTCCGCCGAATCCGGCCGAGCTGCTGGGGTCGAACGAGATGAAGAACCTTCTGCAGTTTCTGCAGGGCCGTTACAAGCACGTGATCATCGATTCGCCGCCCGCAATCTCGTTTACTGACGCGGCGATCCTCTCCACATTGGTCGACGGCGTTGTATTGGTCGCCATGGCCGGCAAGAGTTCGATTCATTTGATGCGTCGTTTCAAGCATCGTCTCTCGAACCTCGGTGCGCGCGTCTACGGCGTTGTGCTAAACGGAATCAAGAGCGGGTCGATCGAATACGGGTATTACGGCTCGAGTTATTACGATTACTATTCGAAGGGCGATTCGGATACGTCGACACCCTTGATGAGCGAGGTCGAGACCACAAGTCGGACAAACACGTAGAAACGAAAAGTGCGGCCAAATCGGCCGCACTTTTTTGTTTATCTTTTCTTCCTTTCACCGTCTCCATGCTCGGCTTTTGGAACCGCGGAAGAAGAAATTGGTTTAACGCCTGGTGATAGAGCTTTTCAACGAACTGCTCCACAACGGCATTTTATCCAAACCGAGCCTTTCGCTTAACAAACACGAGAGTTTAGAGCTGACCGGCCGCGGTGCCGGCCGCTCGAGGCTATCTTTCGAAATTGGCTCGACAAGGCTTTTGTCATATCCCCCAATCTCGCACACCCTTTCGGCAAAACCTGCGAAGGTTGTTCCATCGCCTGAGTTTGCGACATGAAAAGTTAACGGAAGATCGAGCTCGATCAGTTCGCGCATTCGCCTTGCCAGATCACCGGCAAACGTCGGAGTTCCGTAAGCATCATCGATCGCCGTGATCGCTTTCCCTTCGCCGATCAGCTGGGGAATCACGCTCAAAAAATTCGTTCCACCCTCGCCGAAGATCCAGCCCGAACGCACAATGATCGACCGCGAGTATGCGTTTCGAGCAGCGATTTCACCGTCGAGCTTCGTGCGGCCATAGACGCTGATCGGGTTCGGCGTGTGCCGCTGAGTGTAAAAGCCCGAAAATACTCCGTCGAAAACATAATCGGTCGAGATCGTTAAAAACCGCGCTTCGCTCTCGCGGCAGGCGAGTGCAAGATTTTCAACGCCGGCGACGTTGGCTGCTCGTGCGGCTTCCGCGTTTGTCTCTGCACCATCGACGTTCGTGTAAGCCGCGCAGTTGATAACAGCATCGGGCCTGTGCGCGCGCAAAAACGCGAGACAACTGGCACGATCGGCAATATCGAGCATTTCCCGCCTTGCGCCGATCGTCTCGTCGTCAATCGATTCGCAGTATTTAACGGACGCTGTGCCGACCATGCCGCCTGCGCCCGTAATCAGCACTTTCATATTCGCCGTAGCCCGTGAAGGTAAAATCGAGGCGGTTTCAGGCTCGCCCGAGCGACATTCCGTAAAGCTTTTGATAATACTCCTGATACTCGCCGCTGCGGACGTGTGCAACCCAATCCTCATTTTCCTGGTACCAGCGAATCGTTTTTGCGAGACCTTCTTCCCACGCGACGCGCGGCCGCCAGTCGATCTCGGTTTCAATTTTCGTAGGGTCGATGGCGTAACGCCGGTCGTGTCCAAGGCGATCGTCGACGAATTTTATAAGAGTGTCCGGCTTGCCAAGGGCGTCCAGAATAGACTTGACGACGTCGATGTTGTACCGCTCATTCCGCGCGCCGATATTGTACGTCTCGCCCGCTCGACCTTTCTCGTAAACTTCCCAAATCGCGCGCGCGTGATCATCTACATAAATCCAGTCGCGCACGTTGCGGCCGTCGCCGTAGACCGGCAGCGGCTCATTAGCGATCGCGTTGGCAATCATCAGCGGGATCAGCTTTTCGGGAAACTGTCGCGGGCCATAATTATTGCCACATCTCGTGATCACCGTATCGACGCCGAATGTTGATCGGGCCGCTCGAACGATTAACTCGGCCGCCGCTTTCGAGGCGGCGTACGGCGAATTTGGCCGCAAAGGCGAATCTTCCGTGAAGAATTCGTCCCGCTCGTCCGCAAGACTTCCCATCACCTCGTCGGTCGAAATTTGCACAAATCGCCAGACCGTTCTCGCCCGTGCGGCATCGAGTAAAACCTGCGTGCCGATAATATTCGTTCGCAAAAATTCGTCGGCCGCCTGTATGCTGCGGTCGACATGAGACTCGGCCGCGAAATTGAAAATGGCATCGCAGGTCTCTGGTAAGGCCGCCATCACCCCCGCATGATCGCAAATGTCGCCTTTGATAAATGTGTGCCTCGAATCGTCGACGCCTTTTAGATTCTCGAGATTACCCGCGTAGGTAAGGGCGTCATAATTGACGATCCTCACATCGTTTTGCTCGTCCAGCACGATGCGTACAAACGCCGAACCAATAAACCCGGCACCGCCGGTTACGAAAATATTCTTCATCAATAAACGTGTGCGGGTAACCGAGACAAAACGAGGTACCCGTTAGCCGCTCTCAAACATTCTATAGCGCGCAGAGCACGCGTCAATAATTTTAGCGACATGTGTAGCCCGCAGGCGTAACCTGTAACACAAATCGCACCGTGAAGCTGAGCTGGGATAAACCAGTTATAGTTTATCGCTAATTATTACCGGTGTTTTCCGCTCAACGGCTATCAATCTTATCAACGGCTTCGCTATCGCTTCACCCGTAGCAACAAATACCGTCAGCTGCTCTTCAGATTCGATCGAATCGCTCGACCCGCTGCCAACCTCTAACTAGCGATCCAATTGCCGCATCTGCTTCAGCAGCAAATCGGCATACTTTCGCGGTGAGTCGATATTGTCCAAAACGATCCTGTTGCCGGTTTCGCTCGCGTTGTCGATCACGATGTCGCCAAAGCCGAGCAGGCGTTGAAAGACGCTCGCCGAAACCGTAACATCCTGTATTCGCCGCAAAGGTATATTCTGCGTCGTGCGGGAAATCAAACCCCGATCGATCTCGACGGTTGTGTCCGTCAAACGGTACTTCACCAATTTCTGCCGCAGATGATAAAAAAGCGGCACGAGTAGCAACGCAAGCCCTACAACAACGCCCACCCAAAGCGGAATACCTGAAGAAACCATGCTGATCAAAGCAGTCAAAAGAAAAGCTCCGAACACAGTTAGCAC
>JBHENZ010000272.1:0-10853 GCA_046261815.1 Pyrinomonadaceae bacterium
CTGACGCTTTGGGGGTTGATGCAGGGCGGCGTCGACACCGGCTGGACATTTTATGCTCCCTACAGTACGACGTTTTCGAACTCTTATGTGATGGCCGTCGGTCTCGGCATATTTATCAACGGATTCTCGTCGATCCTCACGGGCCTCAATTTTATCGTTACTATCCACACAATGCGCGCTCCCGGAATGACGTGGTTTCGGCTGCCGCTTTTCGTCTGGGCTCATTACGCCACCAGTCTGATTATGGTGCTCGGCACGCCCGTAATCGCGATCACGATATTGCTGCTCGCGGTCGAGCGGTTTGCGCAGGTGGGCATTTTCGATCCGAATATCGGCGGCGATCCGATCCTTTTCCAGCATCTATTCTGGTTTTATTCGCACCCGGCCGTTTACATTATGGTTTTGCCGGGAATGGGCATAATCAGTGAGCTGGTCTCGAACTTTTCCAGAAAGAAAATTTTCGGATACGAGTTCATTGCCTTTTCCAGCATCGCAATCGCCGTTTTCGGGTTCCTCGTGTGGGGCCACCATATGTTCGTCAGCGGCCAGTCGATCTACGCCGGAATGGTTTTCTCGTTTTTGACCATGGTTGTCGCCGTTCCATCGGCGATCAAGATGTTCAATTGGTCGGCGACTCTTTATAAGGGATCGATCTCGTACGATACGCCGATGCTTTATGCCCTTGGGTTTCTCGGGTTGTTTTTGATTGGCGGTCTGACCGGACTATTTTTGGGCTCGATGGGCCTTGTCGTACATTTGACCGACACGTATTTCGTCGTCGCACACTTTCATTATGTGATGGTTGGCGGGCAGGTGATCGCGTATCTCGGCGGCATCCATTACTGGTGGCCGAAAATGACCGGCCGAATGTACTCGGAATTTTGGGGCAAGATTTCGGCGATGCTCGTATTTCTCGGTTTCAACTTGACGTTTTTCCCGCAGTTTATTCTCGGCTATCTCGGCATGCCGCGGCGTTACGCGTCATACCCGCCCGAAATGCAGGTTCTGAATATTTTCTCGACCGCCGGTGCGTCGGTGCTTGCGGTCGGGTTTGCAATGCCCGCGATCTATCTTGTCCATTCTTTGTTCTATGGCGAGCGGGTCGGTGCAAATCCGTGGGTGCTTCCGGGACTTGAATGGCGAACGGCCTCGCCGCCGCCGACGGAAAATTTTGAAACGACGCCGATCGTCACGTGGGAGGCCTATGAATTCGGCGAGGAAAGCGGCCTGGACGTCGAAGACGCAAGACGGAGGCAGCGGGAGGCGGCGACGTTCGTTAGTTAATTTACAATTTTCGGTTTGGGGATGCTTTAAGTTTTTAGGTTTTAGTTTTTTGCATAAGACTCAGAACCAAAAACGAAAAACGTTCTTTTATTTGTAAATTGTAATTCGAAAATTCCTTATGGCACCACACGCTGAGACAATCGATCACGAACATTATCATCCCCCTGGGCTTCAACACCAATTTGAGGATATGAAGCAGCAGGAAGAAAGCGTCTCGATCGGGATGTGGCTTTTCCTCGCGCAGGAAATCATGTTCTTCGGTGGTTTGTTCACGGCCTATCTGGTATTTCGTTCGCGCTTTCCCATGGCCTTCGCGGCGGGCAGCAACCACCTCGATGCTTTCTGGGGCGGCCTGAATACGCTCGTGCTTATTGTTTCGAGTCTCACAATGGCCCTGACCGTGTTTTATGCGCAGAAAGGCAACCGGAATATGCAGGTCATCCTTATCGTGCTGACGATGTTTTTCGGCGCGGTATTTTTGGGCGTTAAAGTTATCGAGTACAAGGACAAATACGATCATGGCCTGATCCCCGTTGCCGGCTGGAATAAAGTAATTCCCGAGGGCGCTCACGTCCAAGCGAGCGGCCACGCACGGTTAGTTCTGCCATTTGAAACTAGTGCTGCGGCCGCAGAAACGGAAACGGCGGGCGATGGAGTGCACCCAAATCCGCACGGAAATTTTCAAATCGAGGACAAGGACCTCGAATTGGTCGAGGAAGCTGTGGCTGGCGGCTATCTTACGCAATCCGAGCAGATCGGTTATTTCAACCCGTCGACCGGCAAGGTCGACAAGGCTCGATTTCAGGATAAGGTCAAAATATTTTTTTTCATCTATTTCGTCATGACCGGCCTGCACGCTTTGCATATGATCGTTGGCCTAGGTCTTATGCTGTGGTTGCTGGTCAAGGCGTGGCTGGGAACTTTTAGCGCGGACTATTTCGCTCCGGTCGAAATGTCGGGTCTATACTGGCATTTTGTCGACATTGTGTGGATATTCCTTTTCCCATTGCTATATCTGCTCGGACGGCACTTCTTGCAGCCGCATTAGGAGAACTGAATGTCTGATAAGCACATCGAATCGGGCGAGGGCCATATTGGAATTCCGGGTTATCTTGGCGTTTTTGCCGTGCTGGTCATTGGCACAATTCTCACCTACTACGTCGCAACGATTGACCTTGATTTTATTTTTCCCGGTGCAAACACTTTGGTTGCACTACTTATAGCATTTACTAAAATGACCTGCGTGATGCTGTTTTTCATGCATGTCTATTGGAGCCCAAAGCTGATCTGGCTTGCGGCCCTGGCATCGTTTTTCTGGCTTGCAATTATGTTTGCATACACGATGCAGGATTATTTGACCCGCAGCCCAGGCGTTTTTTCACAGTAAATGTTGCAGATAATCAGCTGTCGACGCGGCCTGACGCAAAAACCATTTGCCGGCCGCGTCTTTTATTTAATTGGGCCCACGGCACGGGTACGTGCTATTATTACCGATTCGATAGCGTTTCACCCTAGAATTTAACGGTTTCGATACAAGTGCAACAGAGCAATTATTAAGGACATCAGAACCTGAAGATGTTTATTCAGAAGGGTAAATTATTCTCATTCAGCTTATTATTTTTTATCGCCGCGTTTTCCGCGGGGTGTATTAGTTTGCGTAAGGAAACGGCGACGCCTATGCTGCTGGACGTAACCGAGGCCAAGCAGGCGGATTTGATGGCTGAGATTAATCGTTTTGCCCGCGTCGGCTCGATGAAGGCGAAAATGGATCTCAAGTTCGAAGATAATTCGTTCGCCCAGTTCGGAAGCAAGGAAGTTTACCGGTCCGCGGATGGCGAGGTCGTCGTGCAGCGGCCGGCGAACATTTTGCTTAAGGTGCAAGTACCCGTGTTAAAAACGGATGTCGCACAAATGACCTCTGACGGTTCGAAGTTCCGAGTTGCCGTTTTGCGTGACGAAGGCTCGGGAAAATATAAAAAATTCGTGATGGGCAGCAACGAGGCCGATTACTCCGCATTGCAAAAAGAACTGAGCGCGTTCAACGGCGATGGGACGATTAAGCAGAACGTCAACGCGTTTTCCAATCTTCGGCCGCAGCATTTCACGGACGCAATGCTTGTCAAACCGACCAACGAGAAAAACGTCTATACCCAAAGCACGATTTATCAGTATGAGGAAGACGTCACGCGAGACAAAAAATCGGCGATCCGCAAAGTAACGCGTGGGTATTACCTTTTGGACGAATTCGTTCGGGCCGCGGACGGACAGCTTACTATCGCTCGACGTTTCTGGTTCGACCGTGTTGGCAGCATTCGGCTTGCCAAGCAGCAACTGTTCGATCAAAAAGGTGAGCTCGAGTCCGACATCGTCTACGGCCGCGAAGGCAATCTGACCGAGACTGGCGAATTTAATAATTTGCCGCTTCGCGTGCAGGTCACCAGGCTCAAGGAAAAATATACGATGAGCCTTACCTACCAGACGCCCGAGGATGTTATTATCGGCAAAATTTATCCCGCAACTGCCTTCGTGCTTCAAAACTCATGGGGTCTCGAGGAGGTCGATCTCGACAAGAAACTAAACGAACTGCGTGCCGTACGCCCCGTAAGCGCTAGCCCAAATCAGAACACCGCCACGAGGTTTCAGTAAACGCCCCCGAATGGAAACGGTTTTAAGGACAGATAATCTCTCCAAATCGTACTTGATCGGCAAAATGGAGGTTCCGGCCCTGCGCGGCGTTTCGCTGGAAATAAAAAAAGGCGAATTCGTCGCGATAATGGGCCCGTCCGGCTGTGGCAAATCGACATTGCTGCATCTTCTCGGCGGCCTCCTGAGCCCAACGAGCGGCAGCATCGTCATCGACGGCGAAGATCTTTCGAAAGTGTCCGACGCCCAGCGAACGGATATTCGTCGACGCAAAATCGGGTTTGTCTTTCAGCGATTCAATTTATTTCCGACGCTGACGGCCGAGGGAAATTTAAAGCTCGCCGAGAAAATTCACACCGGAAACGGCGGCGGCAGTGCTGAAAAGCGTCGCGAGGTTTTGCGGCTGTTAAAGCTCGAAAATAAAATGCACCACAAGCCGCTGGAAATGTCGGGCGGCGAACAGCAGCGAGTTGCTCTTGCACGCGCCGTCGTCAATAGCCCGGCCATTATTCTTGCCGATGAGCCGACCGGAAATCTCGACAGCGAAAATTCGCAAATCGTGTTAGATATGTTTCGCGGCCTAAACGAAAAGTTCCGTCAAACTATAATAATGATCACGCACAACCCCGAAGCTGCGGCCGCGTGTTCCAGGATTATTCGCATGCGCGACGGCATTATTGAGGAGTAGACGGTTGGCGGCGGTAGTTAGCAGGCCAACTGACGCTGCCAACTGCCAACGATGAAAAACAGACTGAGAAATATTATTCTCTGGAATTATAGCCGTGAAACGTCGGTTTATGTTGTTTTCTGTTTGTTGATTGTAGCTTTTATTTTTTTAACTCCGAAAACGTGGTTTGATAAACGGGAAAGGCTTGCAACCTCAGTCCAACGTCTAGTCGTCCAAAAAGTTGATTATTCGGCGGATCGCCGCGTGCTTGAAACGCGCGTTCGAGAGCTGATCGGTAATCCGCAGGCCGAGATTGTCGATGTACAGGAGAAAATAAACGGCTTGGGTCAGACAATTTACGAGATTGAAATTCGGTAAATGACGCGGCTAGAAGATATTATCCGTCTTCTTTTGATAAATAGGTAACGATTATGAAACGAAGTCTAAGAGTGGGCATTTTATTTTTTACATCAATTTTTTGTTTTGGTGGGACAGCCGGTGAGACGTATTCGCAGGGTATATTGCAGGAAATTTTGACGCGAATGGACCGGCAGAATAAATCGCTGTCTTCCCTAAAGGCAAACGTTACGATGGTGAAAGAAGACGTCCAGCTTGGCGATTCGACCACCACGAACGGCACGGTGCTTTACCTGCCGCAGCGAGGCGACGACCCGCTCGTCCGCATCGACTGGATCAGGCCCGAGGAATCGCTGGCCGTCGTCAAGAAGCGATACATCATCTATCGACCGCGGTTGAAGCAGGCCTATCGAGGGTCAACCGAAAAAGCTAAAGGCAGTGCATCATCGGCGGGCGCTCTCTCGTTTATGAACATGAACCGAGCACAGCTAAAGGCGAATTACGATGTCGCATATCTTAGCGAAGCTACGCTTTCTAACCGTACCAAGACCTGGCACTTACGCCTGACGCCGAAAAACAAAACGAAGTACAAATTCGCCGAAGTTTGGGTCGATACGGATGGCTTTCCCGTGCAGTCGAAAATCGTCGAGATGAATAACGATACGACTACGGTGCTTCTCACTAATTTGCAAAAGAATGTTACGCTGAATGCGTCGGCGTTTAGCATCACGATTCCGAAGGGAACCAAGTTTATCGAAGGCTAACGCGTGCAGCAGTACCGCTTTAAGCCAATGGCTCTGACCGCAATTGGTTAGAGCCTTTTTCACGTAATTTTGAAAAGGAACGACCTAATTCTTATAATTTAACGTTTGATTTTGTTTCTCGTTTCCATAAATGCCCAAGGCAAGTAGCTTCAGCCGTTTCACACGCGGCGTAAGACATACGGCTCGAGCCTTTGTCTCGACGAAACACCCCGTGCTCGTGCATATTGTTCCGATGCGGCGGTGCAATTTGTCCTGTGCCTACTGCAACGAATACGACAAAACGAGCGATCCGGTACCGATAGGCGCGATGTTCGAACGTGTCGACAAGCTCGCCGAATTCGGCACATCGGTTGTTACGATCTCCGGCGGCGAGCCCATGATGCACCCGGAAATTTACGACATCATCGATCGCATTCGGCACCACGGCATGATCGCCGGGCTGATCTCGAACGGCTACTACTTTCAACCCGAAAAAGTCAAAAAACTAAATGAAGTCGGTCTCGACTATTTGCAGATTTCAATCGACAACGTCCAGCCCGATGAAGTCTCGAAAAAGAGTTTAAAAGTGCTTGATGCCAAGCTGGTAAACTTGCGCGATCACGCAAAATTCAAGGTCAATATCAATTCCGTCGTCGGTGGCGGGGTGGCCAATCCTGAGGAAGCCCTAGTTATTGCCCACCGTGCACGAGAGCTCGGCTTTTCCTCTACAGTAGGCGTCATTCATGACGAAATGGGCCTAAACAAAGGGCTTACGAAACGCGAAAAAGAAGTTTACAAAGAGATCAAATCGAAAGGTGCCCGATCGTACGCCCGCTGGAATTGGTTTCAGGACGATCTGGTCGACGGCGGCGAATACGAATGGCGATGCCGCGCGGGCGCTCGTTATCTTTATGTCGACGAAAACGGAATCGTTAGTTGGTGTTCGCAGCAGCGTGGCACGCCGGGCATACCGCTTCTCGAATACACTCGCGAGGATATGGTGCGCGAATATATCACCGAAAAATGGTGCGCGCCCTCTTGCACGATCCAATGCGTCCACCAGGTCGGCCATCTCGATGCCTGGCGCGACCCGCAAGTTTCTTTGTCCGATTTTAACAACAAGAACGGCGGTTTAAAAAAAGCAACCGTAGATCAAATCCTCAGTGCCGAGTAGCCGTTACCTTGAGGAATGCTGCCGCGCTTAAACTCCGTACACCGTTTTGTTGACAGTGCTGTTCAATTAGCGTAAGAACACTGGCAAGGCGTTTTGGAACACACCGGCCCATGGCGGGCCGCGATTCATATTCACCGAATCGAAACGCGTTTGGGATTTTATCCTCGCCCATTTCCCCTTGTCTTGTTTTGGAATCGAAGAGGATATTGTCATTCTTTGATTTGATCGAATTCTTCGATCCCACGCCATCGGCTATAATTTACCGGCACCCCCGGCTTTTCGCCGTTTATGTCCGATCCGAAATCGAACCGCGCAAACAAACGCATCACCGGTTCGGAATTCTTTTCGAACCTCGCACGGGCCTATGGCGGAGCGATCCTTTTCTCCTTTCCAATGTTGATGACTATGGAAATGTGGTGGCTGGGTTTCTATATGAACGGCATCCGGCTGACCCTTTTTACTTTGCTGTCGATCCCGATGCTAATCGGACTTTCGTATTTTGACGGTTTTGAAGACACGTTCACCGCGAGCGACGACATTCGAGAAACGTTCATCGCATATTGGGTTGGTTTTACGGCTTCTGCGCTAATGCTGTTTTTGTTCGGCGTTTTAAAGCCGGGAATGTCCGCCGACGAAATTATCGGTAAGATTGCGATACAGGCAGTAGCCGCCAGTCTCGGTGCAATGTTCGCACAGGGCCTGCTTGGCGGCGGTTCGCAAGCCGACAAGCACGCCGAGCAGCGAAAGCGGAGCGCGAGCTACGGCGGACAGCTCTTCCTGATGGCTGTCGGCGCAGTTTTTCTATCGATGAGTGTTTCGCCAACCGAGGAAATGCTGCTGATCGCCTACCAAATGACCGACTGGCATGCGGTCGCTCTTATTATCGTAACTTTGCTGACGATGCACGCTTTCGTTTACGCGGTGGAATATCGCGGCTTTGAAAAGGAACTGCCTTCGAACACCACGTTTCTGAACGGATTTTTCCGGTTTACCGTTGTCGGTTACGCGATCGTGCTTGTCATCAGCTTTTATATTTTATGGACTTTCGGAAGTATCGACGATATGAGAATCGATCAGAAATTGAGGGCCGTGATAGTGCTCGGCTTTCCCTCGGCAATCGGAGCGTCGGCTTCAAGGTTGATCTTGTAAACTTTTTTGGCGAGAAATATTTGCCTCTCTAAATGGCTGAAGCAAAATCCGAAAACAAAAAAGCTGAGACACGGGAACATCCGGTACCGTTTTGGGAATGGATAATTGCGGCATTCGGACTGCTGTTGGTTCTCGGAGCAATAGGCACGACGTTGTATCGCGCGGCATTCGAGGAATCTACGCCGCCTATTTTGGAATTCATCGTGGACGAGATTCAGCCAACCGCAAAAGGCTATCTCGTCAGGTTTCGCGTAAAGAATACGGGCAGTCAGACGGCTGCGGGATTGGCAATCGAAGGCTCGTTAAGGCGCGGCGAGGAATCCGTTGAAACCAGCACGGCTTCACTCACATACGCTCCAGCCAACTCCCAACGCGAAGGCGGCCTTTTCTTTACCAAAAATCCGTCTGAGTTCGATTTGCTGATTCGCGCCACGGGTTACGAAAAGCCGTAAAGGACTGGCAAATATTAGCGGCCTGTTAGCGTTTTGTACCAGTCTTCGTGCTTCGACCAACCCCAGCAGGAGAGGCACGATGTCCAAGCCACTGATGTCGGCAGGTCGGACATTTTCCGCGTGTATCGAAGCTGTTCCAATCGGTCCCGCAGCCGTTGTAAAAATATTCGGGATGGCCGCAGACCCAGCATGTCCATCGGCTGCCGCGAGAGTCGGCCGTCACTTGCAAATCGGGCAGCATATACCAGAAAGCCTGACGTCAGAAGCACCTTCGGCCGTGTCAAATTCGCCGCTCGGATCCGATCGACGAAAACTCAGTCACAGCAGACGCTCCTCCCATAATCCGCCAAAAAGCCTGATCTTAGTAGCGTCGGGTTCACGATTAATTATTTCTCAAAATCGGCAGGTTACAAAACGATTTGCATCCGAAATATTTGGAAGTAGAAATCAGCTGGTAGTATATATATATCTAAATGACCAACGAGCAGCACAATACCTATACCGCTTACACATTCATCGCCCACGGTTTGTTTATGCTTTTCATCACAGCCATGGTCGGGTTGATCTTCTTCGTCATCTCGACCGTTCCGGACGAACCGGGGAACCCGACCCCACCTCGTTTGTTTTTCGGTATTATGTTCGCGTTCATTGCGGCGTTTTATAGTTTCTTTATGATTCCGTCATTCATCGCAGCCTACGGAATTCTAAAAAAGCGACCGTGGGCCCGGCTCTCGGCTATTATCGCAGGGGCAATTGCCGCCGTGAACGTGCCTGTCGGCACGGCCGCATGTGTCTACGCTCTGTGGTTCTTCCTTGGTGACAATTGGAAAAGCGTTTATCCCGACGCAACGGACTCCGCCGGCGTGCACGAAGAATATGCCCAAATCCCATATGGCGACGAGTCGGGTTGGCAAAGCCGCGCGTCCGAAGAATTCGCGTTTCGCGAGAACGATATGCGAAATCCGCCGGACTGGCGGTAACTTTATTGGGTTAGCGTCTTGTTACCTCTTCCCCAATAGTCCAAACCGTAACCGAGCTCGACAATCCGAGACCGGAGAGCCGGCCGGCCATCATAATGATCGTTTCCTTGTCTTCGACAACGCCGGCCGCGAGCAATGTTTGTTCGCCGGTTTCTAGCATCTTCGTGGTCGATTTTCCCAGTTTCTGATAGTAAGGCTGCACGCCCCATATCAACGCAAGCTGATCGCACACGTCCTTCGAAGCCGTCAAGCCAAAAGTTTGCAAACCCGCACGAAATGTAGAAAGCCGCCGGGCCATTAGTCCCGACTCCGTAAAGACCGCAACCTTTTCCGTCATCACTTCCTTTGCCGCGTAAGCCGCAGCCTTGCAAAGCGCCTGGCTCGTCCTACCCGAAGCGGGAAGCGACAATTTCACAGGTCTTTTCAATTGCCCGGGCTTGATAGTTTCCGCGACGTCGATGATCTTCGCCATCGTCTTGACTGCTTCGATTGGATAGGCTCCGGTGGCCGTTTCGGCCGAAAGCATAACAGCATCGGTTCCGTCCCATACGGCGTTTGCCACATCCGATGCTTCGGCCCGCGTCGGGTTTGGTGCGTCTATCATCGATTGCAGCATCTGCGTCGCGGTTATCACAAACCGGTCATGTGCAATTGCCTTCTCGATTATCAGTTTCTGATAAACCGGCACGTGCTCGACGCTCGTTTCGACTCCTAAATCGCCGCGTGCGACCATTACACCATCGGTCGCGTCGATAATCGCGTCGAGATTTTGAATAGCCTCCGCTTTCTCGATCTTTGCGACCAAAAGGGCCCGACCCGTTTCACGTTTGTTCAAGCTCTTGATCCGCTCTTTCACCACCCGGCAATCGTCCGCCGTGCGTACGAACGACAACGCTATATAATCGACGTTCCGTCCCATCGCCCATTCAAGATCGCTTTCATCCTTTTCGGTTAGAGACGCAATCGGCAGGTGCGTATTCGGCAAGTTGATGCCTTTGCGTTCCTTGAGCCTACCGCCAACGGTCACGCGTGTGACAACGTCGGTCTCGTTTTCCGATTCGACCAGCAACTCGATCGTACCGTCGTCTACGAGAATGCGCGTTCCGGGCGCGACAACTTCCGGCAGCTGAGCAAAGTTGGTCCCGACTTTTGTCGAATCGCCCTCGACCTCGCGTGTTGTAATCGTGAAGGTTGCTCCGGCGATCAGATCGACCGGCCCGCCGCCTTTCAGCGTTCGAGTCCGGATTTTCGGTCCCGAAAGATCGACAAGAACTGCCAACGGTTTGTCCAGTTTTACCGCGACGGCTCGTGCCCGTTTGATGTTTTCGGCATGCTCGTCCTGCGTCCCGTGCGACATGTTGATGCGCACCGCGTTCAACCCGGCGCGCATCATCTCTTCGAGCG
>JBHENZ010000273.1:0-5776 GCA_046261815.1 Pyrinomonadaceae bacterium
TTTGTATTTGTCTTCGCGATTTCCAGTTTATCCACGCGGGCGGTTAGGAATTCGTTTGTCGAGCGATTTGCGGGTGACGACAAAGCGAAAACGACTGGCACCTCAGGCGTTTATAATTTCGACAAAGCGCACAGCGCCATCGGTTTCAGAGTCAAGCACATGGGCCTAGTCGAGGTGCCGGGGTATTTTCGCGACTTCACGGGGACGGTGAATTACGACGCGGCCGATGTGGCGAAATCGACGGTCGAATTTATCGCTAAAACCACGAGCGTCGACACCGGCGTCGCTGGGCGCGACAAGCATCTTCGAACGTCCGATTTCTTCGACGTTGAGAAATACCCGGACCTCACATTCAAAAGCACAAAAATCGAAAAGAAAGGGAAAAACTTACTGATCACAGGCGATCTTACCATTCGCGGCGTTACAAAATCAGTCTCGTTTCCGTTCGAGATTGCAGGATGGCTGCCGCCCGATGAACGCAGCGGCGGCAAAATGGGCGTCACCGCCGAGACCACAGTTAACCGCCGCGATTTCGGCGTGAATTACGGAAGTACGCTCCCGAGCGGCATCGCACAGCTCGCGGATAACGTGACCGTTGTTTTGCAGATCGAAGCCGGGAAAGCGAAAGAAACACCGAAAGCTGAATAAAATTTTTCAAGCCGCAAAGCGGTTAGTAACTTAGCCTGAGCCGATACTCTGGGCTAAGTTACTACGCTCCTGCGAAACGGTAACCCTATCGATAACTCTCTCAATTCAATTTTGACGCCTCCGCAAATGAAATATCGTAAATTCCGTAATCCTGCCAATTTTTATAATCAAAGTGCCACCATTCGTTTGGATTAACGGTGAATCCTTCGTTTTCCATCAATTTTCGCAGAAGTTCGCGGTTGGCTCGCTGCTGTTCTGTTCCGCCCGCGTAATCCGGCGAGGCTCGTTCGGTAAATTCGTCATATGCGGAGGGCATCTCCAGCAAATCGCCCGTTTGCAGATAGAATATACTTAAATCGACCGCGGCGCCGCGATTGTGTTTTGAGCCTCTGGCCGGATCGGCGACGAATTTGCGTTTTTCGTCAGGCGTCACTTCCCAAAAAAGCTTTGTGATCGACCACGGCCGATAACCGTCGAAGATTACCAGGCCGAGGCCTTGTTTCTTCAGCTTCCGGTGTACTCGCACGACCGCTTTCGCGGGCGGTTTTTGCAAAAATGCTCGAGCCTCCGGGTAAACTTTTCGGCCGACGAAATTGTCATCGGTGGCGTAGCGGATATCGAGTTTGATTGTCGGATCGAGAGTCGTGAGTTCGACCAAGCGGGCCTCTTTTTTGTTAGGTTCATGCGGCGGCTGGCCATTTGCGAGCACACCGAAAACAAGGATAAGGGAAAAGACGGCGGTCGTAAATTTTAGAACTTGTTTTCTCACTTAGCAGACAAGCTAATATTGCCAATCATTGAAATACGCCGCACCGAGGGCTATCTTAGGATTATGCAAACCGAGTCGCAAAAGCCTGCAGGCGGCATAAAGAAATGGGTTCGCCGTGTAGGAGTTTGGGGAATCATATTTTTTACCGTTAAAGGCCTGCTGTGGCTAATTGTCCCAGCACTGATTGCTTATTTTTCGTTAAGCTGAATTTAGAGTTCAAGCTTCACTTGCTTCTGCTAAACAAGGAAGTGAAAGCTTGAAGCCTACCCGAAGAGCTACGGCTTCTCGTCCTTCACCGGCTGCACATCTTCCTCGCCGACCGTCACTTCCGAGCCGTATTTCTGATAGTTCCTGAAGCGAATCAAATTTCTGGTCTCAAACACTTTCCCCGCGTAGCTGATCGTCAGCCGCACGTCGGAAACGGCGGGCAGCAGATATTTTTCGTCGTTAATCGTCGTCCAATCGTAATCGATCGTGCGGCGGGCGGTGCGGACGGGAAAATCGGGCGGAATTTCCGTGGCATCGCTTTCTACGCGAAGCACCCTGAAATTTTCGCGGTCGACCCACAGACGGCCGCTCATCCCGGTTATCGTGCTGGCCGGCAGCGTTCCGCCCGAGACGATCGACTGTTTTGCCTTGTCGCGTGTCACTTTAAAATCGAAAACGACAGATTTTCGGTTACGAATAACGTCGGTATCGACGACGGTAAATTCGCCCTCACTATCCGGCTTGAATATTTTCGCGAGCACCGTAACAAATTCCCCTGTCGAGCTTGTTCCGCCGACCTCTTCATAGCTGCCTTTCGCCTTCGTATCAATTTGAACCACGCCATTCCTCGAAAGCAGTTTGTACTCTTCCTGCCCGCTCGCACGATAGCTGACAGCGACGATCAAGTTGTCGCGATTATGAAATCGGCCCGTGCCGGCGTAACCTTCGGAACGCTGGATCTGCTGCTTGACGACAAAATCGGGCATTTCCTCGACCGCCGCGAGCGTGCGTTCTCGTGCCTTTTCGATAATCGCTTTGGCCTCGGATTCGGATGGCGGTTTTGCCGCATTCGGATTTTGTCTTCGCCTGTTCGCCTCCTCAAGTGCCCGTTTCAACTCTTCATCGTTGGAGCCTTTCGAGCGCGTCAGCCCTCGAATGCCATCCGTCAAGGTAAAGTCGATCCCGCGTTTTCGGAGCGCTTCGATAACTTCCGACCGACCGCCGGCATTCTTCTGCAACCCGTACAGCATCTGCACATATTCCCCCTGCGTCAGCGGCTTTTGCTGTCCAAAAGCGCCGACCGCAAATCCCATTAGAACAAGAAACAAAACGGCTTTTTTCATTGCTTACAAGATGCGCGTCAGATACGAGACGTTGGCCTTCAAGCTCCCTCCTTGCAAAGGTGGGGCTCCGACGCTTCGTCAGGGCGCTGGTTCTAAATGAAAATCTAAATCTTAACTCTGAATACAAAAAAGCGGGATGATCCGATTTGACCACCCCGCGTGTTCATAATTTTAAATGAAGACAGACAATTAATTAACCCATTCTTCTTCGTAATTAAGCTGCCAGTGTCTCGTTACCCATTTTTGAGCTGCGTCCATTGCAGTCGTCTTCCATTTCTTTAAGTTCTGAACTATGGAAAGTGCGGCCAGCGGCTTGCTTGGATCGCGTTCGACGCGGATTACCTGCGAACCGACCTCGATGATCGGCTTATCCTCGTCGAGGATCGTCAGCTTCACCTCACTCCCGACCGGCGGGAGCACTTCGAGGTTAACCAGCGTGCTCGTCTCACCTATGTTTTCGGTCACGCCTCCCACGCTAATCTTTTCCCCGCTCTCTTCGTCCACCCAGCTCGCCTTAACGGGCATATTCGCCAGGATACGTTGATTCATCGGCGCCCGAAACGTTGATGTCGAATAATCTAATTGTGACATTTATATATTTCCCCCTTTTTCAACAAGCCGCCCGCGCATTAATCTCCTACAAGGTTGCCCATAGAGCAAATATTATGCCCTGAGGACTTAGGGTCAGTTTACAGATTGGTTAAGTACCTTACTTAACCGCCTCGAAGTCCGCCGTCTGCGGGCTTCGCCTTTCTTCAGCGCCATCCCAAAATCGAAGCGGACGGCCAAAGAAATTGCGAATTCTTTCACAAAGCCTGCGTTCCTGCAACCGGTGTTGTACGAATTTCGCCCGATTGGAACGCACAGCCTATTAGAGACGCAGGGCGGAATTGTTTAGTTGCCGCTCATGTTACGTCGATGCTAAATTCGACGGCTGCCCTTTTTCGGATTCCGCTTACAGAGGGTATACTCTCTAGTTTGATTTGCACTGGTCACTCTCCCGCACCAGGGCCCGCGCGGAATCTAAATTGCCTTACTATGGACTTTATTTATCACCGACGCGCGGGGCAGCTTCAAGCTCTGGCGGGAAGCTACATTAGATTCCTAAACTTAACCGTGTGCAGTTAATACACTTATCTGAAGGGAGCTTGCAAGTCCTGAAATTGGCGATTCCAACGCGAAGCCCGGAAGAGTCCGCTCGGAATCCGAAAAAGCTAAGAAAATATCCAAATTTCAAGATTTTCAAGCACCCAATTAAGTAGTTTTTGAAAAGAACAAAATATTATCCTAAGGACTCGAGGTCAAAAAATGACTAAATACTTCTCGATCAAATATGTCTTCGCGATGGCCGTGCTGACGGTGTTCAGCTCCGTCGGAATCTTCGCACAGGGTGGCAGTGGCGGAATTACCGGCACCGTTACCGACGCCAATGGCGCGGTCGTACCGAACGCAGCGATAACCTTGACCAGCAACGCCACTAACCAGTCGCAGACAGCGACAACCTCAGAGGACGGTATCTACAGATTCGTCTCGCTTCAGCCGGGAACGTATACGGTGAAATCCGCAGCCGCGAGCTTTGCGGAACAATCATTGAACGTTGAGGTTCAAGTCGGCCGAACAACCGATGCAAACTTCACGCTCGGGGCGACCAACGTCGCTGCTGAGGTCACCGTGACGGCCGAAGGTGTGCAAACCACCCAAAGCAACTCGGACGCGGTACTCAGTGAGACTGCCATCAGCAACCTCCCGATCAACGGCCGCCGCTTCCAGGACTTCGCGACGCTAACCCCGACGGCGCAGGTCGACCCGTCTCGCGGCCAGATCTCGCTAAGCGGCCAGCGTGGCATAAACAGCAATATCAACGTCGACGGTGTGGATTTTAACCAGCCCTTCTTCGGCGGCATCCGCGGCGGTGAACGCTCGAATTCTTCGTTCACGATACCGCAGGAAGGGATCCGCGAATTCCAAGTCGTCGCGGCCGGCTACTCCGCTGAATTTGGCCGCTCCACCGGCGGCATCGTTAACGTTGTGACCAAAAGCGGATCAAATGACGTACGCGGCTCGGCGTTCTACCAAATTCGCCCTCGTCAACTCGCCCGCCCGAACGCCTATGCTGAAGCCCTCGACGAGCAACGCCTTAGCACGATCATTAATCCGGTCACGGGCGAGGTTGGCGTGGACGCAACGCTCGCCCCGACCTTACATCAGTTTGGCGGTTCGATCGGCGGTCCGATCCTGACGGACAGGCTATTTTATTTCGCCACGTATGAGCAGCAGCGTTTCCGGGCTCCCCGTCAAATCCTTTATCCGCTTTTGGTTGGCGTCACGCCGACGACGACGCAGGCTGCCGTATTCAATTTTTATCGCGGTCAGGAAGTTCCTTTCACGCAAACGAACGACGCGTTTGCGGGCTTGGGAAAGATCGATTGGAACATCAACGACAACAATCGGTTCAACACGCGCTTCAACTACAGCAAGAACAAGGCTCTCAACGGCGTGTCGACCGGTGAGACGTCGTTCGACCCCACCACCAACCGCGCGCTCGGCACGAACGGAACCGAGAATGACAAAAACTGGTCGACAGTTAATCAGCTGGTGAGCAACTTTTCGGCGTCAATGGTCAATGACCTTCGCGTGCAGTACGCTCGGGAAGAACGACCTCGCGCGGCCAACGAGCTTTCGCCGAACGTCTTCACGGGCATTGGTGAATTTGGCACCAGAAATTTCCTGCCTACGACACAATTCGATACGCGGCTACAGTTCGTGGACGCGGTGACATGGATCGCGGGCAATCACACCATCAAATTCGGCGGCGAGTATAGCCGCATCAACGCGGAGCAGGTGTTCGGCTTTGGTCAAACCGGCGAGTACAGCCTGAGCATCGGTTCGCAGTCAGCAAACATCAGCGACACGCTGCGAATTTTGTCCGCTCGGGACGCGACCAGCCCCGCGACGTTTCTGGGAAGGTTTGACGACACGCGGGCAATCTACCGACAGCAGATCGGCAATCTGCAAGCCGGTATTAAGA
>JBHENZ010000274.1:0-3831 GCA_046261815.1 Pyrinomonadaceae bacterium
TAGCTGATCTTTATCGCACCCACGGCATCTATCGCGGATGGAATTGGCGGGCGATCGCGGCCACCATTTTGGGCTGCTTTTTCGCGTGGATTGGCCTGGTAATTCCCGTTCTTCGCGTGTTATACGATTACGCCTGGTTTGTCGGTTTTGGCGTCGCCTTTGCAGTAAACTGGCTGTTGATGAAACGCTTTCCGCCCGCGAATTTCGAAGGCAAACATTCGTAATAAAAAAGACGCCGCTGCACATGTGCAACGGCGCCAAAAATAAACGGTGCGACTCGAAAGAAACTCTTGTTTTCGCGTAAAAAACCTCTGTTAGATCACGCGTAAGCTTGTTTATTTTTACTATAATAGTTCGCTGGCCAAAAAAAAGATGTACACAAGATGACATGCCGTGTTGGTCCCGGTGAATCCTGTGCTTAAGCTGTTGTGAACGAGAGATGAATCTATGTCAAGGGTAATAAAATGCGGCCTTGTACAGGCCCACAACGTCGCACCGTCCGATGCGTCGATCGAGGCGATTAAGAAAGCGAATCTGAATCATCAAATGAAATTTGTTGACCAGGCAGCGAAGGCCGGCGTGCAGATGCTTTGTTTTCAGGAAATATTCACCACCCCGTATTTCTGCGCCGAACAGCAGACCCGCTGGTACCAAGCGGTTGAGAAAATTCCTGAAGGCCCGACCGTCAAACTGATGCAGGAGGTTGCAAAACAGCACGGAATGGTTTTGATCGTGCCGATCTATGAGGAAGAACAGACTGGCATTTATTACAACTCTGCTGCGGTAATCGACGCTGACGGCAAGTATCTAGGCAAGTATCGCAAAACTCACATTCCGCACGTTGCTCCGGGTTTTTGGGAAAAGTTTTATTTTCGCCCGGGGAACCTCGGCTATCCGTGTTTTGATACAGCGTATGCGCGTATCGGCGTTTACATTTGCTACGACCGACATTTTCCCGAAGGCGCGCGTTGCCTCGGGCTGAACGGTGCAGAGATAATTTTCAATCCGTCGGCTACGGTAGCCGGGCTGAGCGAATATCTATGGAAACTCGAGCAGCCAGCTCACGCCGTTGCGAATGGATACTTTGTCGGAGCAATTAACCGCGTCGGAACCGAGGCGCCGTGGAACATCGGCGAATTTTACGGCCAAAGCTATTTCTGCGATCCTCGAGGGCAGATGCTCGCCATCGGCACGCGTGATCAGGACGAGCTCATAGTAGCCGATCTCGACATAGACATGATCCGCGAGGTCCGCAATACCTGGCAATTTTTTAGAGATCGCCGTCCGGATGCGTACGGTCAAATTGTCGCCGATTGAAACAGGCAGCCTCGAATTATCTATGTCCGATAATTTTTGCTCACCTCTTGACATCACCCAAATCGAGCGAAACTTCGCCGACATCAATCCCGCGCTCAACGCAGCCGAGGCGCTTCACGAAGCAAACCGCTGTCTCTATTGTTATGACGCTCCATGCATGCATGCATGCCCGACGCATATTGACATTCCGGGCTTTATTAAAAAGATCGCGAGCGGAAATCTCACGGGCTCGGCCCGCGTGATCTTTGACGCCAACCCAATCGGAGCGACGTGTGCCCGCGTCTGCCCGGTAGAGGTTTTATGCGAAGGCGCGTGCGTCGAAAAAACGCTTCTGCAGAAACCAATCGAGATCGGCCGCCTGCAGCGATATGCGACCGATTTCGCATTTGCGAATCGAAAACAAATTTTTCAAAAAGGCGAATCGAACGGAAAATCGGTGGGCATTGTCGGCTCCGGGCCCGCAGGTCTTTCGTGCGCCGCGTATCTCGCCCGGCTCGGCTACCATGTCGCAATTTACGAACGCAAACCGATGGCCGGCGGCCTCGACACCTACGGCATGGCCGAATACAAAATGTCGCAAACCGTGTCGCAAGCGGAGATCGATCAAATAGCACAACTTGGCGTTAAATTTGTCCTCAACACCGCGATTGGAATTCAGTCAGAGTCGCCTGCCGATGTCGACGCGGCCGAGTCTGCGGAAGCGCGCGGGTTAGTAAGAGCGAAACTCCAAACGTCGCAACAACACGTGGCATTTGCCGAGTTAAATGAATGGCACGACGCCATATTCCTCGCCGTCGGCCTCGGGGAATCAAACAAGCTAAATATCCCCGGCGAAGACCTTAACGGCGTTTACGACGCGTTGCCGTTTATCGAACAGATCAAATCGCGCGAATGGAAATCGATTCCCCTAGGGAAATCAGTCGTCGTCATAGGCGCCGGCAACACGGCCATCGACGCCGTAACGCAAGCCAAACGTCTCGGTGCGGCAAGCGTAAAGTTGGTCTATCGCAAAAGTGAAAAAGATATCCCAGCCTACGACTACGAATACGAACTCGCGAAAAAAGACGGCATCGAATTCGTCTGGCAAGCCGCACCCATCGGAATTCTTTCGGACGACGGCAACAACCATGTCAGCGGCCTTCGCTGCGAGAAAACCGACGGCTCGCTGCAAATTTTCGAAATCCCCTGCGACATGGTAATCAAGGCCGTGGGACAAACAAAGCGCGTTTCCTTTTTTAATTCCATCGCCGGCATTCAAATCGACGAGAAAGGCCGCGTCGTCGTAAACGACCTGATGCAATCCTCGAACCCGAAAATCTTCGCCGGGGGCGACTGCGTCAACGGCGGCGCCGAAGCCGTCGACGCTGCCCAAATGGGCAAGCTCGCCGCCCAGGGCATTCATAAGGCTTTAAGCGGGGAAGTGGTCCAGTTCGCGGGGGCGAGCGTTGCGGCCGTCAATCCATCTCGCGGCCATACACATTAGAGCGAGGAGATTTCATAATGGAAGAGCAAGAACGATCCGAACCGCCGCCGCAGGCGATCATCATGCAGTTATCAATGGGTGCGATGGTCACGCAGGCGATCTTCGTCGCGGCCAAGCTGGGCATCGCCGATATACTTGGCCACGGCGAGAAACATATCGACGCGATATCGCGAGACGCGGGTGCGCATTCACCGTCGCTTTATCGCATATTGCGAAGCCTTGCTTCCCTAGGCGTTTTTAACGAAACGCAACCGCGTAAGTTCGCTAACACGCCTATTTCCGAAGTCCTTCGCGCAGATATTCCCGGTTCAATGCGCGATTCGATGATCTTTATGGGCGAACCCTGGCACTACAATGTCTATGGAAATATGCTTCACAGCGCCCGAACGGGTGGGACCGCCTGGAAGGAAACTCACGGTGTCGACGTTTTCGACTGGTTCGCCAAGAACCCCGAGGCGTCGGAGATATTTAATGGCTGCATGTCGGAATTGAGCGCCGGAGTAGCGCCGGCAATAGTTGCTGCGTACGACTTCTCGGACATCGATAAACTGGCGGACATTGCAGGCGGGCACGGGTTTTTGCTTTCACAGATACTCAAAGCCAACCCGAACATGAAGGGAATTCTCTTTGACATGGAACACGTTATCGCCGGCGCTGGTGATATGCTTCGGACTCACGGCGTGGAAGACCGCGTCCAGACAGTCTCCGGCGATTTCTTTGCCGAAGTGCCAGCCGCCGATGCATACATCATGAAGCACATCATTCACGATTGGGATGACGAGCGGTCGATCATGATCATGCAGAGCATCCACCGGGCAATGATCGGAGATGGGAAGCTCCTTTTGGCCGAGATGGTTATCCCCGAAGGCAACGAGCCGCACCCGGGTAAAATGCTCGATCTTGAAATGCTGACCTCGCCTGGGGGCCTTGAACGAACCGCTGAGGAGTATGCGAAGCTATTTGACGCTTCAGGCTTTAAGCTCAATCGAATAGTTCCGACGATGTCGCCATTCAGCATTATAGAGGCGGTT
>JBHENZ010000275.1:0-3444 GCA_046261815.1 Pyrinomonadaceae bacterium
CGCCGAATCTCTTTGCGGTTTAATCCGATTTCGGACTCGTAATTTGCCGCGATCTCATCGACATGCCTTAGACCTTGGTCACGCGCCGCGGCAAAATCCAGGTCGAGTTTGGACCCGGTCGTCATCCACATCGCAAATACAAAGCCGAGGCCCGTGTAACGATGCCACAGCTCGGCAAGGTCAAAAGATTCTAGATTTTGGATTTTAGATTTTGGATTTGAATCCGCATTCCACAGTCCGCATTCCGCAATTACCAGGGCCGGATCGCCGATCAACAGAGCCGCGTCCGATTTTTTGAGCATCGACTCTATGTCCGGCGCAGCCTCGCGCCATCTTGGTTCGAAGCCCAGGAATTCACGAAAAATAATCTTGGTAAGCGCAATCGATGTTCTAGACGAATTATCGAGCGAGACGGTTTTGACATTCTCAAGCTCGACGCCTTTCGTAACAAGGCAAACGCTGCGGACGCGTTTTTTTGCACCGACACAAACGTCCGGAATCAGCCGCGCGTTTTTGATCGTAAGATAGGCGATAACCGGAACCAACGCCGCATCGACACGATTCTGGGCAAGCAGCTCGGCCGAGCGTGCGGGAGCGTTATCGAGAATCAACTCAGCTTTGCCGTGATTTGAGCCGTAAAGAAAGCTCCAGATCAGAGGTGCGGTATTCGAATAGCTGGAAGCGGCGATCCTCGGCGTGTCCGTTATCATGCATTGACCGCGATTTGACTTAAATGCAGCAGACGCAAAGGCGGCTGAATCGCACGCCTTTGCCTTGCCTGAAAAGTGGCGGCGATTGTTTATCCTGCCAAAACGTCCTGAAGCTCGGCCGTTTCGTTAATCACTTTTCGTGTGTACGGGCAGACCGGATTGATCTTCAAGCTGTTTTCCCGTGCATATTCCACTGCCGATTTCACTAAATCCTCTCCGATACCCTGACCGCGCAAAGATGCATCGACCTCGGTGTGATCGATCTCGATACGATCCGACCCGCGTCTGATGTACGTCAGCTCGGCGATCCATTCGCCGTCTTTTTCGATGTAAAAGGCGCCGTGCTGCCCGTGCTCTTCCCGCTTAATCTCCATATTTCTATTCTTAACAAATGCCGCGCGGCTTTGCCAATCGTTGCCTGCGTAAATTCGCTAAACTATTCTGGATAAGATGAAAATTTACGACATAACGGTCGCGATCAGCGAATCGGTGCCGATCTATGAGGGTGACCCGCAGGTGAAAATTGAGGCTGCTTCGCGAATTAAGGCCGGCGACGCGGCCAATGTGTCCCGGCTCTGCTGCGGCGTCCACACCGCAACGCACGTCGACGCGCCGAATCATTTTATCGACAGAACCAGGCGTGCCAGCGACCTCGATCTCGAAAAACTTGTCGGACCTTGCCAGGTAATGGAAATAGATGAGATGGTTGACGCGATCGAGTCGCATCACTTGCCCGAACTCTCCGGCATCGAACGCATACTTTTCAAGACCAAAAACTCCCAGTTCTGGAACGGGCCTGAAAGAGGATTTCGCACCGATTTCACGTATATAACCGAGGCGGCTGCCCGCGTCCTGGCCGACGTTCCGGTTAAACTTGTGGGCATCGATTATCTGTCGGTCGAGCAGTTTGGTTCGGAAAGTTTTGCGACGCACAAGATTTTGTTGGAAAAAGAGATCGTAATTCTCGAAGGCCTCGATTTACGCGGGGTTGAGCCAGGCGAGTATGAGTTGATCTGTCTACCGCTAAAATATAGTGGCGGCGAGGGCGATGGTGCACCCGCGAGAACGATACTCAGGCAGAAATAGCAACACGAATGAACGTCGACGAGAAATCATACCGCGAAAAGGTTTACGCGTTCGTCAGGCAAATTCCGCCGGGCCGCGTAATGACGTATGGGCAGATCGCGGGCATTTTGGGCGAAGGCTACACGCCACGAACGGTTGGGTATGTGATGCACGGTGCTGATACCGAAAATGTACCCTGGCAACGGGTCATCAATTCGCAGGGCGCGTGCTCGACGGGACGAATAACGATGCCGTTGAATCTGCAACAGCAAATGCTCGAGGCGGAGGGCGTTGAATTTAACGCGAAGGGCCGATGCGATTTGAAAACGGTGCAGTGGGATCCTGAAGGCTTCGAAAACGCGGATGAAGATCAGCCCGTGCTTTTTGCGTAAAACGTTCAAGGTTTCAAGCTTCAGCTTGTTCACATATTAGCGGAAGGCACGCTGGAGCTAACTTTGAACTGTTATCGTCCCCACTTCAACTTGTTTCTCAGTACATCGAAATAATTTCTGTTGGGCGGCTGGACCAGGTTGAATGCAGTTCGACTCTTGCGGATTTTTACGGTGTCGCCGGCATTCAGACTGTGGCCGATTTGGCCGTCGAGGGTGAGGACGACGCCTTCGTTTTCGGCCTGAAGTTTAAGTTCGATCTCGGACGAATCCGGGACGACGATTGGGCGGTTCGTTAATGTGAACGGGCAGATCGGTGTGACGACAACGGCGTTCATCGAGGGAAAAATGATCGGGCCGCCGGCTGAAAGATTGTAGGCGGTTGAACCGGTCGGGGTCGAAACAATAAGACCGTCCGCACGGAACGTGTTGACGAAATGACCATCGAGGCTCGCGTCGATTTCGATGATTCGGGCGAGGGCGGCTTTGTTGATTACGACGTCGTTGAGCACGCGGCCCGAGGCGAGCATTTCCGATTCGCGAAAATGATCGGCGTGCAACATCACGCGGCTGTCCACCGTAAAATCTCCGGCGAGCACGGCTTCGAGGGCGGAAAACCTTTCCTCGATGCGAAATTCGGTCAGATAGCCGAGGCTGCCGTAATTTATCCCGAGGACAAGGGCGTCCGCGTCGCCAATCAGGCGGGCGGTCGAGATCATCGTGCCGTCGCCGCCGAGCACGACGATCAGATCTGCCTTTTCGGCGAATTCGGCATCCGTTTCGATATCACGCTGATCCGTGCCGATCTCGACGCCCGACGCATACGGCTGCCCGACCATCGAGACGCCACGGCCTGCAAGCCACTCGGCCAGCTCGCATGCGGTCTGAAAAGCCTCCGCGTGCCCGGGCTTGACGACGACGCCTGCAGTCTTAATTTGTTTTCCGGCCATGGGACGCATTAGCGTAAGAATGGTAAATCATCCGACGCGGCGGAGGAAACTGCAAGTGGTCGGGGGGAGGTTATAGGTACCGGAATAGCAGGTTCATTCATCGTATAGATGTAGAGCGGAATTGATAAATCAGTAAGCCTGAGCATAGATGCCGCAAGCCCGAGCCTTATTAAGGGCGGTATCCTCAAGTCAGCGATTGAACTAAGGTGTGATCTTTTCCCACTGTCCCGTCGGGTTTCACACGCACTCGGGCGACGGGACGCGTACGAAAGCTGACGGCGCGGTTTCGCCCTTGACGTCGTGCCGGCGCGGGTTCCGCAACAATGCAAC
>JBHENZ010000276.1:0-4328 GCA_046261815.1 Pyrinomonadaceae bacterium
TTGTCGAAGTACGCAGTGTCGTATTCGTCGCCCTCGATCACGAAATAATTGCTGCCCGCCACGCGAAAGCTAGCACCGAAATTCTGCACGACGCCGCCGACGAGGAAACCTGGATTGAGTTCGCCGACCTCGCATATCCATGTAGCTATGCTGGTCGTCGTCGTCTTACCGTGTGTGCCCGCGATGACGAGCGAGCGACGGCCACGGATAAACTCTTCTTTAACGATCTCCGCTTGCGAGCGATAAACGAGCTTACGATTTAGCACTTCTTCCAGCTCAGGATTGCCGCGCGAGATGGCGTTACCGACAATCGTGCATTCGGCGCCGATGTCGGCGTTTTCAGGCGTGTAACCGCTCAAGATCTCAATGCCGAGCGCCTCGAGCTGCGTCGACATCGGCGGATAAACATTTTGATCCGAACCCGTAACCTTGTGCCCGCGAGCCTGCAGCATCCCGGCCAGACTAGCCATCGCCGTGCCGCAAATTCCGATTAGGTGGTAGTGCATGTAAATTGACAAATGCTTTCTGGGCTTATTCAGTCAGGCCAGCAAAAGCATACAAACATTTGTATAGTTTTTCAAATTTCGATAAGATGATCGTGGGAGTTACTCCATGGAAAAGCTTTCGACCAAGCAGGCAGGTGAAATACTCGGCGTCAGTCGACGTCGCGTAATTTCTCTAATCGAACAAGGCCGGCTGAAGGCGGAGCGTTTTTCAAATGTTTACATGATCGACCGTAAGGAACTGGAAACCGTTCAAATCAGGAAAAACGGACGGCCAACTAAGTTCGTGGGGCGGATCATCGAGAGGCCCTTTAAAACTATTTTCGATATCGCTCCTGATTTAGTCGGTTGTTTGAGCAGCGATCTTGGCGATCTCTCGACCAATAAAAAATACCTAAAGGGCCTGGGGCGTGATAAGACCATCAATCGCTGACACCGGCATTATCGTCGCATTACTGGACAGAACAGATGCGTGGCACGAGTGGACAGTTTCGGAAATGCGTGGACTCCAGCTTCCGTTTTCGACCTGCGAGGCTGTTGTCACAGAAGCTTGTTTCTTAGTAGCACATTTGCCGGAAGGCAAACAAAAAGTACTCCAGCTAGTATCGAGAGGCATTTTCCAGATCGATTTTTCACTGTCGGATGAGATTCGGGCGGTCGAAAGACTCATGAAGAAATATGCCGATTTACCTATCGACCTTGCTGATGCGTGTCTCGTTCGAATGAGCGAACTCAACGAAAAAGCAATCGTGTTTACCTTGGACAGCGACTTTCAAGTATATCGAAGAAGAGGTAAACAGACGATCCCGCTCCTCCCTCCGCCCGAAACGCTAAAACGCGGTCAAAAGCGAAAACGTTGATCGCCGCGTGGCATTCTCAATTCGCATAGTTGCAGTGCCACGGGAGTCTATTTTGCCATCAATTCATTCGCCAGGTCATTCGCATTGTAAACCTTCCGGAGGGCTTCCAGAATCCCTGCCGAATGCACGCCCACGGCACGCGAGCCGTCGGCATCGGCGATGAACCAGTAACGATTTGAAAGTTTCTGTAGATTACTGTCGAAGTTTAGCCCGACGAGTTCGCCGTTGCAGTTGATGACGGGCGAACCCGAGTTGCCGCCGATTGTGTCGGCGGTGTAGACGAAATTAAGCGGAACGGAGAGATTGATTTTTGTGCGCGCGGATTTCAGACTTTCCGGCAGATCAAACGGATGTTTTTCGCCAAAGCTCAACGCACGATCGTAGAGGCCAAAGTACGTGGTCTTGTAGGGCACAAGCGTCGTATCTTCCTCGTAGCCTTTAACGGTGCCGTACTCGATTCGAAGTTGAGAATTCGCGTCGGGCGGGATAGTTTTTCCGTAAACGGCAAAGCGCGCCTGAGCGATCTTTGTACCGTTCGCGGTCTCGACGTCCGTGATATTTTTCTCGTTCCATGCACGCAGCTCGCGAACGACCGGCTCGATGCGCCGCGCGAGTGTGACCATCGGATCAACTGATTTAGCAACCGCGTCCGCCGGCCCTTCAAGCAATGCTTGTCGCGCGGCCGGATCGATCAATTTTGTTTCGCGAACGGCTCGGCGTACAACTTCCAATGGTTCGGCATCGCCGAGAGCGGCCTTGATAAACGGATCGTCGTTGCCAAGTGTTTTGCGTGCCTCTTCGAGCCAAGACGTGAGTGCGGCTTCCTCAAGCTCGACATAGATGGGCGCGGGCGAGAGCAGCGAGGTTTTAAACGCTTCGAGTCGCGAGTCACGGTACTCGGCGTATCGCTTATCGTTCGGCTTTGCCGTTTCTATGTGATATGTAACGATTTGCTGAGCGATCGAGGCAAGCCGCGAAGCCGCGATGTTGGAAAACGCCAGACGTCTCGACATCGCAGGCAGGTTTTCGTAGGCTTTTGAGACAGCCGCCCATGCCGATGCATATTCCCGATTCAGTTCAGGCTTTTGCGCGAGCCTTTCGCGTAATTCCTTTTCTTCCGCTTCCTTTCTGGAAAAATTGCGCGGATTAAGCAATCCTTCCTGCTGTCCGGCGAGACGCTTGAGCGAATTGGCAAACGACCGCATTACAGGGCTTGCCTGCCGCAATTGTTCCGCACCGAGCTTCGAATATTCTTCGAGCGCTTTTCGCCGCATTTCCCAAACTAATTTTTGTAGTGGATTGCCGACTTCGCGTTGATACGTCAGCTGCGAAACGGTGAGCAGCCGTGCGGTCGAGCCCGGATAGCCGGAAACCAAAATAAACTCGCCGTCTTTCGCGCCCGTCTCCGACCACTTAAAAAAGTTCGACGTACTGGCCGGTTTACCGTTTTCATAGGCGCGAAGAAATGCAAAATCGAGATCGTGCCGCGGGAAGGTGAAGTTATCGTAATCGCCGCCGAAGAACGCGGCTTGTTCCTCGGGTGCCATCACCAAGCGAATATCCGTATAGCGCTTGAATCGGTAAAGCCAATATTCGCCGCCGCTGTAGAACGATATTACCTCGCACCGTAAAGCTGTCTCGCACGCCTTCTCGATCGCCGAAATTTCCGCCGCACGCTTTGCCGCGGCGTCGGCGTCCGTCGCTGAGCTCTTCGTCGAACCGTGAACACGCGCCGTCACATCTTCGAAGGACGCGAGGACCGATGCGGATGCGTCGGGGATTTTCAATTCTTCGGCTTGTGTTTTTGCGTAAAAGCCGGTTTTCATCAGATCGCGTTCCTTGCTCGAAACCCGCTCGATATATCCGGCCGCGACGTGGTGATTTGTCGCGATCAATCCGTTCGGCGAGACAAAACCGGCCGACGCATTATTAACTTTCGGCGAAGCCAGCCGCACCTTGTCGAGCCACTCTTTCGTCGGCTCAAAACCGTACCGCTCTTTCCACTGCTTCAGGGGTGGATTGTCGAACGTCCACATTCCCTCGTCGGCACGAAAGATCGGGACACTGGCCAATAAACTGAATAATGTAAGCGCGACAATTGTCTTTCTCATCTTCGTAAAAGTCTAACCTGCTTGGAACACCGGCATTCAGTCAAGCGAGCACGCTCCGCAGTTTTTCCATTGCTCCTTCCAAAATCGAATCTTCCCTTGCGATGCATATCCGAACGTGCCGGTCCCAGCGATCGCTGTCAGCGAAGGCGCTTCCCGGAACCATTCCGACACCCGCTTTCTCCATCAGCATCTCGTTGAAGGAAAGTGCGTCCGAAAAATCGATCGGAATCTTCGCCCAAATGTAAAACGCCGAGCCCGAATTATAGATGTCAAAGCCGAGCGAGCGTATGCCTTCACTAAATTCGCGGCGTTTTATGTCGAACGAGTCACGCAGGCGTGAATAATAGTCCCGGTCGGCCATCAGGACTCGCGAAAGAGCGGCCTGAAGAGGCGAGGCGGGGCAAACGTAGATCACGTTGGCGGCGTTGTTGATCGGTGCGATCAGCTCGCCCTTGCCATACGCGTAACCCAGCCTCCAGCCGGAAATATTCCACGATTTTGAGAATGAGTTAACAGTGATCGTCCGCGCCCACATCCCGGGAAGCGTGGCAATCGGAATATGCGGTTTCTCGCCCGTCACATAATGTTCGTAAACCTCGTCCGAAATTACGAGCAGATCGAGCTCTTCGGCAACGCTCGCAATTGCTTCGAGCTCATCATGAGTCATCACTTTACCGCTGGGGTTTGCGGGCGAGCACACGATTATTGCCTTGAGCGGATATTCACCGCGGGACGCCAGTTCCCTACATCGAGCGAGCAGCACGTCTTTCTCGAAAGATAGTGTTTCGTTAAGCTCGAAGCCGTCAGTCTTGCCGCCAAATTCTTCAAGAATTCGCCGGTGATACGGGTAGTAA
>JBHENZ010000277.1:0-4579 GCA_046261815.1 Pyrinomonadaceae bacterium
AAATTGATCTTTATGACCAGGCCCTTTATATACTCGCCTTCCTCGTATTCATCGCCGTACCAATCGGCGTGCTTGTAGGTGGCAAGCTTGCTGGCGATCTCCTTCTCGTTGGTCAAAGGCTGGTTTTGGGCGTCAACTAAAATGTTCTGATAGTCGGAACGCCAACCGCGCGATTTGTCATAACCGCGAAGCCGCTCGCGGACGACTTTGGTCGCGGTCTTTTGGGCCTCGACATTTATCGTCGTATAAACTTTTAATCCGCCCTGTGCTACGCGGGTCGTGTATTCGTTTTCGAGATAACGCCTGATTTCTTCAACCGGGTAATCCCACGGCGTCGATTTTGGCAGGGACTGGTAAAAGGCGGTGTCCGCGAGCACTATTGGCTTGGCTTTCGCGGCGGCCGCTTCAGCGTTAGAGATGTACTCGTATTTCGCCATCTGATCGAGCACAAGATCACGACGCATTTTAGCCTTTTCCATATTACGGGTCGGCGAATACTCGGGCGATTTCGGAATGGCGGCGAGCAATGCGGATTCTTCGAGAGTGAGATCCTTTAGCGGCTTGCCGAAATACGTTCTAGCACCGGCCTCAAACCCGTAGGCGCCAGCACCAAGAAAAACGTAATTCATATACATCTCGAGGATCTGCCGCTTGGTGTAGAACCGCTCGATCTGAAGAGCGACGGCCCATTCGTTGACTTTCCGACTGTACGTCTGGTCCTTATAGAGAAACAAATTTTTTGCGAGCTGCTGTGTAATGGTCGAGGCACCCTCGATCCGGCCGGTGGTCAGATTTTTTGCGACGGCCCCGGCGATGCGGTAAGGGTCGATCCCGATGTGGTCGTAAAAGCGGTAATCTTCGATCGCGAGCAAAGCGTTCTCGACGGTTTTAGGAATGTCCTGCTCCTTGATCGGAATGCGTTTCTCGATGGCGAACTCGGCGAGAACGGTCTCGCCGTCGTCGGCGTAAATCGTAGTGACCTGGGGCGGACGGTACGTGGCAAGCGCGGACACTTCAACCGAATAGCGTGAATTATTGAGGTAATATGAGACAAGAATTCCGGTCAGGCCGCCGGCTGCAAGCGCCAATAGCAGCGACATCAGCAGCCAAATCGCCTTTCGCTTAAACGGGCCCTGTTTATCGACTGCTCCAACCTCTCTTTCAACTATTCGTCTTTCCCTTGCCATAAAACCTCGAGTTTGCGGAAGCCCGCACGTAAAGTAAGGGCGGTATGCTCAAGCCGATTTTTCGCCTTACTTATGTGCGGGCTTCCGCAATTAATTCACAAACCGGCGCATTCTAATGCTTACCACAAATCCGATGGCGATAAACGTCGATAGGATCGCCGAAAGGCCCGCGCTCATAAGCGGCAGCGGCACGCCGATCACGGGCAGGAAGCCGAGAGCCATCCCGACGTTTATAAATATTTGAAACACCATTGCCGTTGCAATGGCCATAATCACCAGCATCCCAGGCCGATCCGACGCCTGACGCGCGCCGGCGATCAGCCGCGAAAGCAACAGCGCGTAGGCGAGCAATAATGATATGCAGCCGACAAAACCCGTGTTTTCAGCCGTCACGGCGAAAATAAAATCGGTGTGCGGCTCGGGCAAAAACTTTAGGACGCTTTGCGACGTTTCCGTGTCGCCTTTGATTCCGGTTATGCCGCCTTTGCCGACCGTGATGATCGATTGCAGTGTGTGATAACCGAAACCGCGCGGATCGACCGATTCCGGATCGATGATGGCATTAATGCGTTCCTGCTGGTAACGCTTAATAACGCCGGACTTAACACCGATTATATACGCGGACGGCACAAAAATAGCGGCGCCGACAAGGCAAATCAGCACGTAGCGGATACGAATGGCGGAAAGAAACAGCACCGCGCCCAAAATCGGAAAATAGGTCATTGCCTGACCGGCATCGGGCTCGAGCATAATCAATCCGACCGGACCGGCAAGAATCGCGGCGCCCACCAGAACTTCTCTCAGTGTCAATACCTCAACCCGCCGGTTGCCGAAATATTTCGCGAGCATCAGCACGGTCGGGATCTTGACAAACTCCGACGGCTGGAATTGGCCGATCAAGGGCAGTTTAAGCCAAGCCCTTTGCCCATTTACTTCAACGCCGAGCGGCGTCAACACGAGGAGCAATAGAATTAACCCGCCCGCGTAAAAAGCAGGTGCGAGCTCGATAATTCGCCGGTAGTCGCTAAATGCGATGACGAGAAAAGCGACGAGCGCGATGACGAGACCGACAATCTGCTTCGACCAGTAATTCTCCGTTGGCAAGGCGTTGTGAATCTGCCAAATTCCGAAGCAAGCGATTGCAACGGCCAAAACGGCCGTAAGCCAATCGAAATCACGCAAATCTTTTCTGTCGAATATCCCCGCCACAAAATTAAGCTTACAAGGTTACTGAGTTTCCAAAGTTCGACGAACCGCCCGACGTGTCGAGGCGATCGGCTTGATGCGGGTGATCGACTCGACTGATGCTCTGGCGCCCCCGGCAGCCGTCGAATTCGGATCGCCCGGCTCGATCGGTGAGCGTCCGGTTTTTACTAAATAAGCGTCATAAACACCCTTCGCCGCCGGCGCCGCGTTTCTTCCTCCAAAGCCGGAGTTTTCGATCAATGCAATTACCGATATCTCCGGTTTCGCCGCCGGAGCAAACGACACGAACCAAGCGTGATCCTTATTCTCGCCAACATCTTTACCAAGAGCTGCGACCTGAGCCGTTCCGGTTTTGCCGGCTATCTCAAATCCCTCGATCTTGATTCCCGCACCCGTTCCACCGCCGTTCACGACCGCCCACATCCCCTGAACGACAACCTCGTTTTGCTCCGCAGTCATTTCAATCAGTTTCGGTTCGGAATGTTGAAAGGCAAAACCGTTTCGGATCGGGAAGTAACCAAGATCACCTTCGTCGCCCACCGCCGCTATCGACTTGAATTCTTTCAGAATATGCGGCTTGTACATCTTGCCACCGACGCTGATGCTGGAGACGGCCCGCAACATCGCTATGGGCGTCACGTTTACGGTGACTTGTCCGATCGAAGCAAAAACGGTTTCGATATCGTTCCATTTACCGTCGCGCTTTTCGATGTACGGCTTAAAAGATTTTGGCGTCTGGCTGATCTTTTCGTTCGGCAGATCCACGCCAGTTCGCTTGTCGTATTCGAAATCCTCGACCATCTTTATCAGCCCTTCGACGCCCATTTTCAGGCCCAGGCGATAATAGTAGCCGTCGCACGAATGCGTGATCGCGTAGCTGAGCGGCGGTGCGCCGTGGCTGCCCATGCAGCGGGTGAATTTATTTCCTACCTGAATGCCGCCTCCACAGGCGATGTTCGAATTCTTGACGGTTATCACGCCCTGTTTAAGAGCCGAAACCGATTCGGGAATTTTCCAGGTCGAACCAGGCGGATACCGGCCTTGAATCGCACGGTTGTAAAGCGGGCGTTTCTCGTCCTGCCAATAGGCTGCGATCTGTTTGCGGCCATCTGGGTTCGAGGCCGCGGTGATGAAGATATTGGGATCGAACGACGGCAAGCTGGCCATCGCGAAGATCTCGCCGTTATTCGGGTCCATCGAGATGATAGTTCCGCGTTTGGTGGCCGAATCGGCAAGTTGCTTCTCGGCGGCCATTTGCAGATCGAGGTCGAGGGTCGTAACAAGATCCATGCCGGCCTGCGGCGGCACAACCGCAATCTCATTCTGTACGCGGCCCCGGCTGTCGACGATCACTTTACGATAACCTGGCCGGCCGCGAAGAAACTCGTCATAATACTGTTCGAGGCCGCCCTTGCCGATAATATCGCCTGCCCGGAAACCTTTTTCGATAAACTCGGTTTTCTCGAGCTGCGCTGGGCTGATCTCGCCTACATAACCGACAACGTGCGACAAAACCGGACCGAGCGGATAATATCTTTGCGGCTGCAGCTCGACGCGCAGTTCGGGAAACTCAAGGGCGTGCGAGTCGACCCAGGCGATGTCCTGCATCGTCGCGTTGTCCTTCAAGACCATCGTCTCGAACTCAGGCTGTTTTCTAATCAGATTAAGTCGCTCGACGATAAAATCGGACTCCAAACTGAGCCCTCCAGCGTAATCTCGCATTCGGCTGTCGACATCGATCGACTTGAGCGCTTCGTTCGACAAAACGATGTTGTAGATAAGGCGCGAATCGACAAGGATCTTGCCGTTGCGGTCAAAAATCGCACCGCGCGGGGCCGGGATCGGGATCAAACGGATACGCTGATTTTCGGCACGCTCGCTGTAATAATGTCCCTGCAGAACCTGAAGATAAAAAAGCCGCGCACCCAAAATCGTCAGCATGAGGAACACGAGGATCTGGATCGTGCCCAGCCTGGTTCCAAGATTTTGTGCATAATCGTTGAACTTCATCGTGCAGCTTCCGATGCTTTTCTAGAAAAAGAAACCGAGTTAACCGCCGAGACCCGAAGATGGAAAAAACTAGAACAATCAGTTTGGCAGAATTCAAAAATCATCGGTTTCAGTTTTCCTGTCGAATCTCTGCCTTTCGGCGGTAGAAAAATCGTCGGCACAGTACAGTGCTGATC
>JBHENZ010000278.1:0-13453 GCA_046261815.1 Pyrinomonadaceae bacterium
GCCGGGCTCGCCCGCGTACAGCAAGCCGTCGGTGTCGACGTGGATGTTGTAGCGTGTGCCGCGAAGATGCCACCCGACTATGTCGGCGAGCTTGCTGTAAAGTTCCTCGCGGACAAAATCGAAGTCTGTTGTTTGCGCGGCGTACGCCCTGATTGCCTCGAAGTACCACAGCGTCGCATCGATTGTGTTGTATTCCGCATTATTGCCCGCGTCGGGAAAGCGGTTTGGCAGCATGCCTTGCGAAACGTGCTTTGAAAATTCGAGGATGATGTCGCGTGCGATCTCAGGCCGGCCCGTCGCAAGGGTTAAACCCGGTAAGGCGATCATCGTATCACGGCCCCAATCGGAAAACCACGGATAGCCGGCAATGATCGTGTGACCGTGACCGCGTTTGACAATAAACTGATCGGCGGCAAGAACTAGGTCTTTGGTGAATTCGTCCGGGGCTTTTGCCTTCTCTATCAATTTCTTACGCCTTCTGATCTCCGAATGTTCGAGTTGTGAAGCGTTACCGCGGTTGCTGCCGGTGCCGGCTATAAGCGTCGCGGGTTTCGACAATGCGAATGTGAGGCTGAACGGCTGAAAAAGATCTTCATGAAAGTCGAACCCGCGTTCTTTTTCGATGCTGTACTCGAAGTTGCGATACCAGTGGCCGGTGTTTTCGACGTGTTCCGCATTGTGAAGAAAATCGAGCCGAGGGTGGTCCACAAAAGGCCGTATTGAAACCAATCCGTTTGAAATTCTAGTATCGGTCGCGAACTCGTCGGTTTCGTGCTGCAGATGGTGGTAATCGACGAATGAGAGCAACGGCCGTATGTCGAGGCGAATGTTTGCCGCATTGCGGCCTCGGGCCGAATTCAGAACGTATTTCACGACGACCGAGTTCTCGCCATGCGGCATAAACACGCGCTTTTCCAGCTCGACATCACCCTTCCTGTAAATCCAAATCGGAAACGGATCGAGCCGAAAGCTTTTGAGAAATTTGAAGCCCTGCGGTTGGACAATGCCGGGGAACTGATTTGTTGAGAGGTCGTACGAGCCGTCGTCGATGTGTAAGGTTTCCTCAATTTTAGAAATAATAGTTACTCGGCCGAGCGGCAGATCTGTCGCGGAAGTGAGGAGGCCATGGTAGCGGCGTGTGTTGGCACCGGAAATCGTGCCCGAGGCGAAACCGCCGATTCCGTTTGCCTCGAGCCATTCGCGTGAGGACGCGGCTTCGAAATCGGTGCAAGTGTTGTGGTCGAAAAATATCATTGAAGTTTTGGCCAAATTTCCGCTTTTTCCGGCTTTTTCCCCCTCGTCTTTATCTGGGGCAAAAATTTCGATCACATAACATAAAAGGATGAAAAAGAAGAAGTGGGACCTAAGCCCTGGAGTCAGAAAACAACCGGCGATTAATCATTGCAGCAACTCAAAATATAGACGTTCCGTCTCATCGAGCATGCGGGCGAGTGAAAATTTTTCGAGGGCGTGATTTCTGAGTTGGTCGGCGTAGGCAATTCTGGCCGGACCGTCGCGCAAACAATCGCAAATTTTCGCGGCCAGAGCGAGCGGGTTTTCAATCGGCACGAGCTCGGAATCCAACATCGCGCGTGCACCCTCGGTCTCGGTCGCGACGACGGCCGTGCCGCGGACCATTGCTTCGAGGATTGCGAGCCCGAAACTCTCCGAATGCGACGGTGACACGAACACGTCAATGCCCGCGAAAAAGCCCGACGTATCGTCAATCCAATCGAGCCATAAAATTTTTTCCCCGAGACCAAGGACGCTCGCCAATCTTTTTAACTCGCGTCGGAATGATCGGCCGGCCGAATTATCTTTGCCGGCGATAACGAAGCGGCAATCTGGAATCTCTCTGATCACTTCAGCCGCAGCTAGGACAAAATCGCGTTGACCTTTGAGTGGCTTTAGTTCGCCGAGCGTGCCGATAAGCGGCGCGCCGGGAGGAATATTATGAAGCCGCCGGAACTCATCGCGAATTGATTGAGGGTCCGTTTTCGAATTGCCATTATCGACATCCAGACCATTCATGATCGTCGCGATCTTGGATTCGGGAAACACGGCTTTCAATTCCCGACTAACGGCGTCGGACACGCCGATCGCCCGCGACAAATTTTTCAGGGCAAAACGGTTGAACGTTTTCAGGGGAAACAAAACATGCCGGGTAAGGACGAACTTTGCCGGCTTTGCGGCGGCGCAGGCGATGCTGGCCGGTATGTAATCGCGGGCCACGTGCGCGTGGATAATGTCGATCCGGTTGTCGCGGACGAATTCGGCAATTCGCATCGCGCTCAGCACGCCGAAGGAATTTCGGATCGATACGTGAAAAATATTTTCGGGCGGCAGGAACGAGAGCCGTGTCTGCCACTCGTTGGTCGGGCGGAGCGCGACGAGAACTTCGTGGCCGCGCCGATGCAGACCGCGCGTAAGATCGACCAGATGGCGTTCGCCACCGCCAAAATACCGTGCCGATGAGACGTGTAGGATCCGCATTGCCCGTTCATAAATTTTAAACTTTCGCGGGCTGTGGTCAACAGCGTCCGCAAATAACTTTTCGAAAACGGTGAAAGTTCTGACAGCTAATTATTTACCGATAGGGGCCGCTGGCTTCGAAATGCCGAACTCCATCTGCAAGATTTTGTAAAACTGGTCTTCACTTTCGATTTCTTTCTGCTCCTTTTCTTGGCCGGTCGTGACGATGAAATTCTTATCAGTCAGCGTCTTGCGACCGTTTTCAGTCATTATCGAGCACAATTTTCCTTTCGTAAAATGAGATTCGGGCGAGAACTGTTGAAAGTCGCACATCTCGTCGAACTCGTTCAATTCGCGGGCGATATCCTTAAAAATATATTCGTTCTTCCACTCGTCGCCGTCCTTTTTTGCTACCTCAAAATAATCGGTATCAAACTTTCTGATTACAAAAATGCCCGCTCTGTCACGCTGTTCCTGATCCAATACAAATCGCAAAGGCTCTGCAGTGAATGCACCAAAGCCGACGTCCGGCAAATACTCGTCGTTGCCGATTGTGACAATGATCGCGGCGTGATCGTATTCCGGCCCGTAGCTCGTACCGTTAAAAACTCTGGCCGAGACGACCCGAGTATCGAACCCAAGCCGTTTGAGTAGCCGATTAAAAAGCCCGTTCAGCTCGTAGCAAAATCCGCCGCGTTTGTTTTCTACTATTTTCGTGAAGAAACTTGCCGTGTCCAAGGCGATCGGACGTTTCCAATGAATATCGAGATTTTCAAACGGCACGCACTGCAGATGCGAATGCTGCAAGAGTCTTAGCGTCGCTACGTCCGGCTGCAGCGGCTGGTCGGCCACCCCGAGGCGAGATAAATACGGCAAAACATTCATCTTTTCACAATTCTCCATTCGACTCCCTTGACGCTCGCACAGGTCGGTCCGCCGTCGCTCCCAGTACCCGGAAACGACGTTTCGAGTATTAGACCGTCGGTTGCCAAAAGCTGTTCGACCTGGCTTGCCGTAACCTTCATCAACGAAATTTTTGCGCGCCGCGTCCAACATGAATCGGCCTGTCCCGCCATGGTGCCGGAATTAACGTAGATGAAGCGGTCGCTTTTCGGGCCTTGAGCAAACTCCCCCAGAAAATTCGGCACGTTGTCCGTGATTTCGACGCGCAACGCAAAATCGAACGCGAGGCTGTTTTTCGAAGCCCTCGACGGCGGCAGCAATTTGTCACGACCCTGCTGCACCTGCATCGATATGTCTCGCGGCGGGTCGTTTATGATAATTCTGGCCGGAATCTCGTACTTCATCTGAAAGAAAATATATTCTAAACAATAACGGCGACCGGCGCCTTCCCCGCGATGAATAAATTGACTTACCTGCTTCATAGCGTTTAGCATTTTTCTTGCGCGCACAGTTCCCTCCGGTCGCGCCCAAAACTATGAGCTTTAAATTAATGGATCTCAGCTCGGAAGGCTTCGAATTTAACGCAAACGTTTGGAATTGGAAGGCGGCGCTCGAGGTGATCAAGAGTCTCGATCTGATCAGCGAATCGAAACTGCGGCATATGAGCAGCAATGCGACGGGCGTAAAAGTAGATGCTAGCGAAGCGCATCTTATCGGCGAAGCAGTGCGCGAGCGGATTTTACCAAAGCTCGCACCCGACAAGCGAATCTACGCCGATTTGACCGTGACCGACAAGCCCGATGACATGACGCTGCACAAAGATGAAGACGATCAATGGAAAAACTACAGCGTAGGTCACGACTGGTTAAAAGAGTTTTCCGATTTCTGCGTACAGTCGAAAGGGTTTCAGGTGTTTTAGAAACGAGGGCAGAAACACCACGGTTAGGAAGTGTGTCTTCCGCCCAACACGGACACACGCCCTAACGGTCGTGCTTCCGCCTGTTAAAAATGGAGCTGTTTCAGAACGTTTGGTTCCAAATTGCGTTGCTTATTTTGTTCGCGACGTTGCACGGTTATGCCGGTGCCTGGCTCGCCGTGCGGATGCTTTTTCGGCCACGAAAACCGTTTAAAGTATTAGGCATAACCTTGTTCCCGCAAGGGATGATCCCTCGACATCGCGACCGACTCGCGCATGCGATCGGCAAGGCAGTCGGCGAAGAGCTTGTTTCGCAGGAAACGATTATGGACGAGTTGATGGGCAAGGATTTTTTACGCAATAAAATCCGCGCGGTGATCGATTCGTACACGGATGAATTTCTATCACGCAATTACCCTTCGCTGATCGAGGCGTTGCCGCAAAGCTTGCGCGAGCCCGTCATCGAAGGCATTTCAAGTTTGCAGTTAAAAATCGCGGCTCATATTCAGGGCGTATTGAAAAGCGAGGAATCCGTGGCGACGATTACCGGATTCGTCAATCGCCGTGTCGACGAGGTTCTTTCTCGTCGTGTCCTGAATGTTATTGAAGATGGAACCTTCGAAAACATCGTCGGCTTTTTTGAGGAACGGATCTATTCGGCCGTGAATTCGCCCGTGCTCGAAAAAAAAATCGGCGAATTTATCACCCGCCGCATCGATGATCTTCGGAGCACTGAAACCTCGCTTGGGGAGATGTTTACGCCCGATGCCGTAACGCTCCTAAAGGAAAAAGCCACCGAGCAAATTGCTCCGATGACGCATCACCTTGCAGAAATCGCCGCCGCCGAGCGGACGCGCGAACAAATCGGCACGCTTATAAAACGTGAGGTCCACGAGTTTTACGAAAATCTTCCATTCTTTAAAAAGATGTTTGTGTCGCGTGAAAATCTGCTTCGCGAGGTCGACGATTTGGTGAACGAAAGTCTGCCGCGGCGAATCGAAGAGATGCTCAAGGGCGATTTTTTTGCCGGCGAGGCCCGCGGGTTTATCGACAAAAGCATCGACGGCGCTCTTTCGCGACCGCTGCCCGATATCCTCGGCCGCATAAACCCCGATCAGCTCGATCGTCTGAAAGCGCAGATTCTAAAATCCGTCCTTTCTATTGTCCGCGGCGAAGAGATGCGGCGGTCGATCTCGGCTTACATTACCGACACGCTCGCAGGCTTTCGCCCGCACAGTATCGATTCGATAATGCGCACCGTGCATCCCGAATCCGAGGGTAAGCTAAAATCGATGCTATCGAACGGCCTGCTCAACATCATCCAGCGTGACGACACTTCGCAGATCATTAATGACCTTCTCGCCCGCCAGATCGACAATCTTCTCTCGGCCCCGATCGGCCGCCTCTCCGACAAAATTTCCGAAGATCAGCTTCGCTCCGCGAGCAATGCCGTCGCCGATGCGATCATCAACGCCATCCGCGAAAAACTGCCCGAGGCTATCCGGGAATTCAATGTCGGCGGCGTGGTAAAAGAAAAGATAAACAACTATCCGGTCGAAAAACTCGAGGCTCTTGTCCTCTCCGTCGCAAAAGAACATTTAAGGACGATAGAGCTCTTCGGTGCCCTCTTCGGATTGTTCATAGGGATTCTTCAGGCGATACAGTTTTACATTTACGCTCGGTAGTCGTTTCCGCCTGCCGTTCTGATAGTCTTTCGCAAATCACATGGATTTTCTGCGGTATTTCAGGCAGCAGGTGACGCTGGCCAGCGTGTTAGGCGTGCCGGTGCGGGCCGATTTTCGGTGGTTCCTCGTATTCGCGATCGTCTCTGCTTTGATCGCCGGCAGCATCCGCCCGCAGGTCGGTGATCTTGGCTTGAGTTTTGTCTTCGGCTTTGCAACCGCGGTCGTTTTCTTTATCTCGATTTTCCTTCACGAATTCGCACATGCCGTCGTCGCAAAGCTTGAAAAGCTCGAGGTCGTAGAGATCGTCCTTCACCCTTTCGGCGGCCTCACGCGATTTCGTCATCAGCCCGAAACTCCGCGGGCCGAATTTCGCATCGCAATCGCCGGCCCGGCCGCAAGCTTTTTGTTAACGCTCATTTTCGTCGGCCTGATGGCGGCGGCAAATGCCGCGGGCCTGGACATCCTCGCTCTGCTTTTGTTCATACTCGCCCTCGCAAATTTTATGCTCGCCGTTTTCAATATGTTTCCCGGATATCCGCTCGACGGCGGCCGTGTGCTGCGCGCCTATCTTTGGCGCAGCGGAAAAGATCTTGATGAAGCCACGATACTAACAGGGCGTGCCGGTCAGATTGTCGGCATCTCATTGATCGTGCTCGGCGGCGCGTTCGTTCTCATTCGGGCCGAGCTGTTCACGGGCCTTTGGGCGGCTATGGTCGGATTTTTTCTTTTTGATTCCGCACGCAGCATCATCCGCGAGGTGCGCCTCGGGCGTCGACAATCGGTCGACGACGTGATGCACCTGCCGACGATTGTCTCTCCGGACGCAAATCTTCTTTTCCTGATCGATCATATATTGCCTATGCGGCGACAGACCATTTTTCCCGTCGCGGAAAACGGCGAATTCTTTGGCGTCATCATGCTCGAAGACATCAAGCCAATCGCCCGTGAAAAATGGAATACCACGCCGGTTCGCGACGTAATGCGGCACGTGGAACGCGATTTTTTTGTAGAAACCGGAACGCCCCTTCACGAGGCCCGCGAGTTGATGAACAACAACGGTATCGGTGCCGTTGGTGTGCTGGATGCGCGCGGTCGACTCGTCGGATTTTTACGTCTCGGGCATCGCGTCTGACGCGAAACATCCGCTCCGCACTCTTTGTGATATTCTTAGCGTGGGACCGACCGCCCTTTGACCGACTTTCCCCTTTCGCACCAAGCGTGAGTCGAGTTTCTTAAGCGATGCGGATCAGCGAATACCTGACAATAACCAGCCTACGAAATCTGCTCGACATCGCGCTTGTTTTCGCTCTCGTATACGTCGTGCTCAGGCTGATGCGGGGAACGCGCGCCGTGCCGACTATCGTCGGTCTTGTTCTGCTCGGTCTGCTTTATTGGCTCGCGGTCGCGCAAGATCTTGCAACGCTCGAATTCGTGCTGCGTTATGCGGTCGCCTTTGTCGGTTTTGCGATCATCGTTTTGTTTCAATCGGAAATTAGACAGGCTTTGATCTATTTTGCCAATCGCCTGCGGTTTCCGATTCTGAAAAAACAGCGCGGACAATTTGGCGGCAGCGTCTACGATGAGGTCGTGCTGGCCGTGACGACGCTCGCCTCCGAAAAAACGGGCGCGCTTATCGTCATCGAGCGTAACGTCGGCCTTCGAAACTTTGTCGATGCCGGTGTGCAGCTCGATGCGGCGATTAGCTATGATCTGCTGGTGACGATCTTCAATCCGGCGACGCCCCTACACGACGGAGCCATCATCATCCAGAACGAACGCGTCGCAGCCGCCTCGGTTTTTCTGCCCTTGACGAAGAATCCCGAAATCTCGCGCGAGCTCGGCACGCGACATCGCGCGGCAGTCGGCGTTAGCGAGGGTTCGGATGCGATCTCAATTGTCGTTTCCGAAGAAACGGGATTGATCACCTATGTCGAGGCCGGTTCAGTACAGCGAAACACCGATCCGACTAGCCTGCGCCGCCTGCTGCTCGACGCAATGCGCATCCCCATCAGCCGCCCGCGACGCGACACTTCCAAACCGATGAAGGAGGCTGAAACCGAAATAACGTTGGGATAGTCCCGAGTTCCGAATCGAACTCGGAACTCGAACCTCGAACCTATGTCTTCAGAGCCGCGAGAATTTGTCGACGTCCGGGCAAACAAGCTTTTCTTCAGCCACATCCTTCGAAAGATTTTTTTTGAAGATTGGCCAATGAAGCTGGTCGCGCTTGTTATCACGCTCGGCCTCTGGCTCGGCGTAACAGGTCTTAGCACGCCTCGCGAGGCCCGCATGACGGGTATTCCGTTGGCGCTTCGCTATCCGCCGGACAAGGAAATTACTAATTCGCCTATCGATGAAGTGAGTATCCGTGTCAGCGGCGATGAGCGAAAAATTGCGCAGATCAATAAGACCGATCTCGTCGTTTCCGTCGATATGTCTGACGCCGTACCGGGCTTCTACGAGGTAAATCTCAAACCGGAAAGCGTCGCGATCTCGCTTCCCACCGGCATCAGGCTCGATGCGATCGAACCAAACCAGATCTCCGTCCGTCTCGAAGCGGTCGAAGAAAAGGACATTCAGGTCAAGGCGGAGACCGTAGGCGAGCTGCCCGAGGGTTTTGAGATTTACGATCAGACGGTTACGCCGCCGCGCGTGCGCATCCGCGGACCGGCAAGCGTTATCAGATCACTCGAATTCGCCTCGACCGAGCCGATAGATCTTTCCGGCCACAATGCCGATTTCTCGGCTCGACAAGTGCCCGTTGGCGTGTCAAATCCGAAGGCCATTCCACTGCAGACGGCAGTCGACGTCCAATTCCGCATTGGCGGAAAACGCATCGAGCGTATGTTTTCGGTACCAGTTCGTGACAGCGCGAGAGCCGCCAGCGTGGTGCTATACGGCCCGGCATCCGTTTTCGAAAATATAACCGCCGAAGAATTTCGTGTCGAGATCGTCAAAACCGAGTCCGGCACAGAAACCCCAAGACTCTTGATGCCGCCATCACTCGAAGGCAAAATCGAAGTACGCCAGGTAAGATTACGATAGCAATCAGAAGCCACCCGAGTGAAGATTGCAGAGCAAAGAAAACCGGTCAGCTGTTTTCTAACTGGTCTCTGCTAACCGAAAATGCGCAACTTCCTTGATTCACTCGACCGGCTTGGCGCTTTGAGCAACGAAAACAGCATTACGCTTTGGCTCAAGCGCACGGCTTTAATTTTTCTTTTTGTAATGACAGTTGCCGCGCCCCATTCTATTGCGGCGACCCAAACGGCTTGGCTGATCGGGATGACGGCATGGCTGGCTGCGGTCGTATTCAGAAAAATTCAAAACCAACCGGTCGAGCAAATACAATCTAGCAACCGCCTTAAAAAAGTTCTCGGGCTTCTGCTCTGGGCGTTTTTTGTTTGGTCCGCAATTAGCTCGCTCCTTTCTTACGAGCCGCTGGTCTCGCTCGACCGCCTGCGCGGCACAGGGCTGTTTCTGATTTTCTTTTTCGTCTATCACAACACACGCACGCTGCACGCCGTCCGCTTTCTCGCATTCTCACTTATTTTTTCGTGCATGGTCAACGTACTCTGGATGCCAATTGAGCGCCTTATCGGCCGCGGCGTCCAGATCGAAGGCGTGCAAAAGATCGGCCCGCTTGGCAAAGCGCTTCTTTACGACGGCGACACGCTGCTCACCGTTAATGACATCAGGGTACATTCGCCTGAAGACGTCGCAAACGCGATTGAGAAAAATGAAATCTCGAAAGTTAAATTTTACCGCCCCGATTTTGAGGCCGTCGTTGATGTCAAACGCGCCGATTTCCTGCCCGGCTCTGCATCACTCGAACTTCTCGGCATTGCAACCTGGTCGAAAAGCCACAATTGGCGCTCGAAAGGCTTCTATGGTCATTACACAACTTATGCTGACGTGCTGCAGTTAATCTTGTCGCTTGTTCTCGGGCTGATCGTCGCTCAGCTTGGACGAAGGCGAGCGACAGGTGATGTCGGAAGACATGCGACAGGAGATAGGAGACGGGCGGCGCGCGATCGATTGCGCGAAAAATCTACTAAATCGACCCTTCCCATTTTGTTGTTCTGTCTCATCGCGATGGCATTCGCGCTTCTTCTCACGGTCACACGCGCGCCGCAGCTCGCGTTTTTGATTTCGGCATTCGCGATCGTTCTCGTAGGCGCAAGCAGAAAGCTTTTTTTCGTCGCAACCGCGGTTGCACTTCCGGTTGTGCTCGGCGGTTTGATTTTCCTTCAGCAATCCCGCGAGGTCGGATTTTTCGACGCCACGGACGAATCGACGCTTTACCGCCTGACGATGTGGCGCGACGGTATGCGCATTTGGACCGAAAACCCGCGACATTTCATCTTCGGCGTCGGGATGGACTCAATTCAGACGCACTGGCGCGAATGGCGGATGTTCGATGGCGGCCGCATGCCGATGGGCCATTTTCACGGAATGCCGGTTCAGCTCCTCGCCGAACGTGGGCTTCCGGCACTGGTAATCTGGCTCTCAGTTCTCGCCGTTTATTTGATCCTGCTCTGGGCCGCGATTAAAAAAGGGAAAGCCGTCGATGAGCCTATCGATGCTCCCGCACGCCCGTTCTCCTCTACTCCCAGCTTCGGCATCCTGCTCGGAGCCTTCGGCGGCACGATAGGCTTTTTCGCCAGCGGCCTCGTCCATTACAACCTTGGCGACCAGGAAGTGGCGATGGTTTTTTATCTGCTGATGGGCCTGAGCGTAAGGTCGGCGACGACGAACCCTCCGATGTCGGCGGAAAGTTTAGAGAATTCAAGCCGGGTCAACGATCAAGATCTTGGCGGCCGTTCTGCGGCGGGAAATTTAACTTTTTTGCTCCGAGCTACTAATTCTTCACCCGATAAAGCAAATAAACCGTTCCGTTCTTAAACTGTCGACACTCGGTCAATTCCAAATCGATCTGCCTTTTCATCTCGTGAAAAAGCGGAATGCCCGAGCCGAGAAGCACCGGGTGAATGTTGAACCCGACCTCATCAATCACGCCGGCCTCAAGCAGCGATTTCCCCAACTCGCCGCCGCCCATCACGCAGATATCCCCGCCTTCCTGCTTCTTCAATTTGCGAACAAAATCGCCCGCATCTTCCGCAACTATCTCAACCCCGTCACGCTCACCCGCCTCAAGCGTCCGCGAAAAAACATAAGTCTTCAAATTCCCATACGGATTCTTCGCCTTTTTCTTTTTGCCTTTGCTATTCGTTTTCTCTTTCGCTTCGCCCTCGCCCATCTGCATCGCAAAATCGTAGGTCTTTCGCCCCATCACCATGCAGTCAAACTTCGCCCACATCTCCTTCATCAACTCGGTCGTCTCGTCACCCCACAAGATCCAATCCACGCCCCCATCCTTCCGGGCGATAAAATTATCAAGACTATTCGCCCCGCCAAAAATAACTTTTCGCATAACGATTCGTTGCTCCTTTTAACTGGTTAATGATTTTAGAATAACTTTCCGCCGAGGAGCTAAATTAAATTGAGCGTATAGCCAAAAGACCCGGACAATCGTCGCCCGGGCCTTCCACATCCCCATTTTCACGTATAGCTGCAAATCAAACTATTTCAAGAGGTCAGCGCCATCCTTGTTTTCAAGTGTGCGGCTGACCAATTGGATTACTGCGATATCGCCGGGCATTGAGCGGCCTGCTTGACGTGATTCGGCGTTACCTAACAAATTGCTCATTACATTGCCGGTCGCATTTCCAGCCTGACCGAAAACGAAAACCTGATCGGTCGCCGCAACCAATAAATAAACAACGCCCATACGCCGGGGCCGTTCCAAGTTGTCAGGAGGCCTTTTCAGATCGGCCGGGGACATCACTTCATTGCCGAATCTAAATTCCAGATCCGAATAGCTTGATACAAATGCCTGTGCCGTAAGCTTCTTGGGTTCAAGGTGAATCAGCTTCAGTTTATTCGTACCATCGAAACCAAGTTTCACATCGCCAAATCCCTGAACATTTTCGTAGTGCATAACCCGTAGAGATTTGGCAGTGTCTTTCTTCAGCCACTTCGCATTATTTAAGAAAAGGCGATTGCCGGTTTTATCGCTGGCCGGTTGGCCTAAAATGTTAACTGCATGTTCCGGCGTCGATTCGTCAATCACTAGACCGCGCCAACGATCGGGTTGCTGACTCAAACCCGCCGTGGAAAATGCGAGGATTAAGAATGCGAAGTGCAGTTTTCTCATTTTTCTTTTTTCCGAATACTGGCGAAATTCAAAGACGTCAAAGAACTTATCGCATGAATCGGCGTCTAACGGCTAGTGCGAAAAGAGCGGCTTGAACCGGAACAAGTATCTTTTCCAGCAATACCATAAAATCCTGTTGATAGGTTATTGTCGCTCTATTTTTTACGTCTTGGAGAGCTCCCGTCATCAACGAATGATGAAACGCTTCCCACCAACTGAGCGTTCTTGTCGTACAGCCCAAGCTGCTAGTCGAAGGACAAACCAAAAAAAGAGCTAGATAATAGTAAATTGCAAAAAGGATCAGAATAAACGCAAGAACAAGGAATGCTTGACCCGGGCTTTCTCCATATCGTGAGGAAAGGAAGTACCACCAGTGGAGACTCGGGATCTTGAATCCCCGCCATTCTTCTCGGCGTTTTGACTCGTTCGCTAGAGTTCTAAAACGAGATGCCTCTACAAAACTCTTACTTTCTTCGAAATTGTCGGCAAGTTGCCAGCCTATCTTTGTAAGAATCTTATGCGGGTTAGAGACATTGTAAGCTTTCAGCGATTCGAGCTCTCTTTCTACTAAAATGTCGCCAACATCCATCTCGCTCCAGTCGCACGCAGTGAAAACAAATTTCTTTGGGTCTGTGTTAAGGAACCAACTCGGTCTTAAACGCGCTGAATGAAAGCTGACGCGCTCGGGAACAGGAATCTTCGCATAGCGCAGGTCGAGCCGTGAGGCCGACCTGGTAAATAACAAATTGTCGGGTCGCCCTTCGAACGCTAAGAAACCGCTTATGATGGATGAGGAGAAGTCGACATCCGCGCTGAAGGTCGATTCCTGGATAACGAGCTCACTGTGCTCATCCAAGACTGCTCCTGAGAAATCTGCATTATCGTCAAAGGTGGAACCGATGAAGGATACGTAACCCCCAAACTGCGCCCTGCGGAAAGACGCAAGCTTCTCAAATTTTGTTTCGTAGAATGTTGCCTTAGATATCTTCGCAGATTCAAAAAATGTATTACCGAGAATCTCGCATTCTTCGAAATGAATTTCGGACAACTCGGATTTGTTGAAGGAGGTCGCGTGGAAGGTCACGCCCTGAAAACTCGTATTCTTCAAATGGGCGCGATCGAAACTAACTAGTACGTGGGAATCATCGGTCCGTTTATTCCTCCAGCAAAACTTGGTTTCGCGAAAGGACGCCGATTTGTGAACGTGGCATCGGTCAAACCAGGTACGTCCGTGGAATTTTGTGGAGAAAAAGTTAACGG
>JBHENZ010000279.1:0-2729 GCA_046261815.1 Pyrinomonadaceae bacterium
TGGGGCGCGAACGGTTTTTACAAGGTGTGGCTTAACGAAAAAAACTCGTGGATGTATCCGTATCAGCACGATGCGGAACGTCGGATGACGCGCCTCGCGAGTTCCGAGTTCGGAGTTCCGAGTTCCGAGTTGGGCGGCGCGGGCCGTCCTTGGAAAGTGACGACGCCGGACGGCGCGGTGGTTGAGACAACTTACGGCCTCGCGGCGGCGGGAAGCTGTTTGGGTACCACGGTCACGGTGGAAGATCAGGCCGACAAGCAGGGACGAAGTGTGACAATGCGCTCGGGCAGCTTTGCCGCGTCGACGAACCTACGGGAAGTGGGACGAACCTCGGGGCGGTCTCCTCGCCCAACCAGCTCTGCGTTCCGAAGCCCTTCGATATTTTCATAATGCAGCGTGCGTAGCCTTTTGCCCACATTCTTCGCAAACCAACTCGCCTTCATTAAATGCCAGAGGTCTTTCGGCGTATCCGTCTTTGCCGGCCGCGCCAGCGTCCGGCTGCTGAGCCAAGGTCACGGACGCGAATAGGAAAAGAAAGAACGGGGAAAAAATTGTTTTCATTTGAGTAACTATTTCGGATTATCTCTGCCAATTGTCCGTTTTCAAATGTCAGAACCATTCGCACATTGTCTGATAAGTTTCGTGCAGCGCGTGAGCCCATCGATTCAGCCGGTGTGCTCGGTGCTGCTCGCCCTCGACGATCTTTTCGCTCTGATCAATCGAAAGACTGCTGAATCGCTTTTGAACTTCAATGGCCATCTCGCGGCGGAGCCCGGGCCACTTAGCCTCTGCCACGAACGACGTCGCGAATAATTTGGAGCTCAATTCGTTTGCTGGCGGCTTCTCCCATCCCATCGACCCCAGCATCTTGCGGCGCTCGTCATCCAAGCCGAAAGTCAAGGTAACTTTGTCCTTCCCCAACTTTACGACCTGCCAACGCTCACCCTTTTGGGCTTTTGACAGGAAATTTGAAAAGAAAAGTTTTGGTCTGAAGCTTTACTTGCGTCCTTGCAACGACCGTCTGAGTGAGTCCGTTCGTGGGCGCAACAAATACTAGAACAAGCAGCAGTAGTGGCCATGGGGATTTAGGAAGAGGTACATAGGGATTGGCCAGAAAACCGCAAGGAATAGGCGTGGCAAGTCCTAATCGGAGTCCTACGCCGAAATTATACGATTCATGCAATCTGGAAATTCTGTCGTAAATTATGACAGTAAACTAGTTGGAGTTGGTACACCCTGCAGGACTCAAACCTGCGACCTTCTGATCCGAAGTCAGACGCTCTATTCAACTGAGCTAAGGGTGCACAGAAGCACGATTCGATTTTAATTTTTGACCCGCGTTATTGCAAGGTACACGGGAATCTCCGTTGCCCTCGTCTATTTTTCTATTTTCTGTATGTCTGAGCGAATATATCGGACGATTGTCCGAACCTGCTCTTCGCTAAGTTGATCTTTAAAGGCCGGCATTCCCTCATCCTCGATACCGTTGCGGATGTAATTGGTAATTTTGTGGTCGGAAAAAGCTTTGATTTTCTTGCTTGTTAAATCGTCGACATCGAGCTGTCTGCCCTCGAAACTTGTCTTGCCGCCGGTGCCGTCGTCACGATGGCAGACGGCGCAATTGTCCGCAAAGAGTGTCGCTCCCGTTTCTGATTTTGTGGTGAATTCAGGCGATGCCATTGGAGATGAGGCGTCTTGGTTGTCCGATGACGTTCGATCAACGCCGGTATTCTGATTTTGTGTGCACGCAAAAGTGATCACGGCGATGCAGAAAACTAGTACAAGTAATCGTTTCATATTAGCGAGCTATGGAGATTGATTCGCGGGCTGCTAGAGTTTAACTTATAACGCGGAATCAATCCAAAGCGTCGCGTCTATGGAAAAAAAGAAGCTGCTGATCGGCGGAAAATGGGTCGAATCGGCTATCGCGATCGAAGTTCGCAGTCCATTTAACGGCAAGTATCTTGCTGAGGTATGCACGGCCGGTGCCGATGAGATCGCAATGTCATTATCATTCGGAATCGAAGCGGCGTCGCGAATGCGTTCGCTCGGTCGTTTTCAAATCGCATCCGGTCTGAGAAAAATTGCCGAAAGTTTGAAAGCTCGGCGCGATGAGTTTGCATCGTGCATCGCACGCGAAGCCGCGAAGCCGATTAGCCTTGCGCGCGGCGAGGCCGAACGTGCGGCCGCGACGTTCGCATGGGCTGCCGGCGAAGCAGAAAGATTCGTCGGGAGGGTCGTTCCCATCGATACGCAGGCATCGGGTAAAGGCAAATTGGCGTGGACAACGCGTGTGGCTCGCGGCCTGATTTACGGCATCACGCCGTTCAATTTTCCGCTTAATCTTGTCGCGCACAAAGTGGCTCCCGCACTCGCTTCGGGCAATGCGATCATCATAAAACCGAGCCCGCGCACGCCATTGACGGCCCTGCTGCTAGGTGAAGTATTCCTCGAAAGCGGTCTGCCATCGGCGGCACTCCAAGTGGTGCCGGCGGACATCGAGTTCGTCGACAAAATAATAGCCGACCACCGCATTGCGATGATTTCGTTTACCGGCAGCGACAAGGTTGGCTGGGAGCTTAAGAAAAAAGCGTATCGAAAACAGGTGGCACTCGAACTTGGCGGAAACGCGCCCGTGATCGTCGATGAATCGGCGGATTTGGAGAAATCCATTACGCGAACTGTCACAGGCGCATTCGCCTATTCGGGTCAAATCTGCATCTCAGTAC
>JBHENZ010000280.1:0-5143 GCA_046261815.1 Pyrinomonadaceae bacterium
TTATTGATCGTTTCGTTCACCCGGGGTTTTGCGTTGTAAACGTAACCGCCGCCATTCCTCGCGGGAACCGGCTGCCACACCTCCGCCGATGAAGGGTAAGAATCGGTGTAAGGCGAATGCACACCGAATTTATTGATCCAGATAAAATTCCCGACTGAGCCTTCGACGATTCGCTTCACCCGCTTGGCGATTTCCGCATCGACATCGTGCAAATTGGTTTCTCCGAAATCGCGCGGCGTAAATCTATCGACTCCGTCAAAGTCGTTCGATTTTCCAAGCCACCGGTAGGAAACCTGCCCGTCAAAATAGCTCGTCTTGTAGCCCATTGCCTGGGCGTATTGCAAAATAGTCCGCGCCTTATAAATTTCCCCTTTTACATCGGGAACCTCGCTTACACCCGTGAACAAAAGGTTGTTTGAATTGACGCTGCAGGTCGCGCCCGCGACGGCGATTTTCCAGTTCGCAACGAATCCCTGGCGGTCGAGTTCCGAAAGCGTCGGGGTCGTTTGTCGCGCGTATCCGTTGAGACTCAAATGATCCGCCCGCACGGATTCGTCGACGATCATTACAATGTTATTCGGCGGCGGATTTTGCGCTTTGTAATCGACAGGCCGGCGTGGCGTCGAGAATAAAGTCGACAATGCCGGCTGGCTCAGCGATCCGGCATACCAGTTGATCGGGAATGCCGTAATCGTTCGATAAAATGCGGCAAATGAAACGGACGGATAAGAGTTTGAGCTTACATAAGCCGTCACCGCGTAGAAGCCAAAGAACAAAACGAGAAGAAACGGGCGAATCCGTCGAATCGCTTTTCCCGGCGGCCGAACGACCACGAGTAGAACGCCGAACAAAATACTCGGGATGATTGCGATCGGTGCGGCATAAGTAGAGGCCGAGTTAAAGAAAATTCGTTGATCCGCCGCGAAAAACGCATTCGCAAAATCCTCCGTGACCGAAAACCGGCTAAAACTCGCCTGATAGCCGTATTCGACCCACGCCCCGAGAAGAAAAGCTGCAAAGAATAATAGACGAACAGCGTAACCCGACGTTACGGCAATAAAAATAAATAAACCCGCGATCAAGAACGAAAGCGCTCCCAGCGTGAACGTCTTGAGAGGTTTCAAAAACACCCCGCTCTGAATCTGATCCAAAACGTCAAAATGCAGGTAATAATCCGGGAATAAGAAAAATTCGAAAAGGATCAACGACGAGGTAGCCGCGACCGCTATTACGAAACATTTTTTATCTGGGAGCATTCCGGGAAAACTCATTTACGAATCTCTTCGCTGATCACGATTGGAAATTTATGCAACTTTGAGCAAGCTGACGCGCCAAAACTAAACATCAAACCGAATAACTAGTCATAATATTCCCGCCCAAGATGCGTGATCATTTCTTCGCCCATCATAAACCGAAGGGTGTTTTTTAGTTTTTTTAGCTGAATGAAAAGATCGTGTTCAGGGTACAGGCCCGCAGCCGTCTGTGGCGATTTGAAATAGAACGAGAGCCATTCCTGGATGCCGTGCATCCTGGCGCGTTGGGCGAGGTCGAGAAATAGGGCAAGGTCGAGCACGAGAGGTGCGGCGAGGATCGAATCCCGGCACAGGAAATCGATCTTGATCTGCATCTTGTAACCGAGCCAGCCGAACAAATCGATACTGTCCCAGCCTTCCTTGTTATCGCCGCGCGGCGGGTAATAGTTGATGCGCACGACATGGGAAAAATCCTTGTAAAGCTCTGGATGAACGTCGGGCTGCAGAATCTGCTCGAGCACCGACAGCTTAGATTCCTCCTTCGTCTTGAAACTTTCCGGGTCGTCCAAAACCTCGCCGTCTCGGTTTCCTAAAATATTCGTCGAATACCAGCCGTCCAGACCCAGCACACGCGATTTCAGACCGGGAGCGATGATGGTTTTCATCAATGTCTGCCCGGTTTTAAAATCCTTGCCGCAAATGGGCGCGCGCATTTTCTCGGCAAGCTGGACAAGCGCCGGGATGTCGACGGTCAAGTTCGGCGCGCCGTTGGCGAAGGGTATGCCGGATTTCAGCGCGGCGTAAGCGTAGATCATCGAAGGAGCTATAGCCGGATCGCTGTCGTAAAGAGCTTTCTCGAATTTGTTGAGCGAGAGGTGTGCGTCCGATTCTTCCAAGAATATTTCGGTCGATGCAGCCCAGATCATCACAAGCCGTTCGCAGCCGCTCGACAATTTGAACTCGGCGATATCCCGCATCACCTGCTCGGCGAGATCCATTTTCGACTTGCCAAACTTGACGTTGTCTCCCGTCAGACGCTTGACCCACGACTGTTCGAAAACGGCGGGCATCGGTTTTAAGCTGGCAAGCTGTTCCGACACCTGGCTGAGCAGATCCTTTTCGAGCACGCCGGCCTTTACGGCTGCATCGAACGCGTTGTCGCTAAAAATGTCCCACGCGCCGAAAACGATGTTTTCCAAATCGTAGAGAGGCACGAAATCGCGAACAAGAGGACTCCGGCCTTCGGTCCGCTTCCCGAGACGGATCGTCCCCATCTGCGTTAAACTCCCGACCGGACGGGCCAAACCTCGTTTGATCGCCTCAACGCCGGCGACAAATGTGGTGCTGACCGCACCGAGCCCGACCATAAGAATGCCCAATTTTCCAGGCGCGGGATCAATCGCACCGGTCTCGATCGCCATTAAAAATCCTCCGCGGGCCTCGCAACTTGCAGCCGCACAAATGCCTGAGTGAGAAATTAAGATGATAGCGGGCGACGCCAGCTATCGCAACGACCGAGTTTGATCGATTAGAAAAGCACCAAAGGTGCTGGATTACGTTTTTGCGGTCGACACGGGGTAAAAAGTCTCTAAAACCTCGATAAATACTGAAAATAGCTTGACGCGGCGTCGTCAATAGAACTATTCTATTTGAGCTTCGCAATTTAAATACGCTTCTTCCCAATGATCTCTGAAGAATAAAGTAGTACTTGTTTAACTTTAGGAGGGTTAATAACTATGTTTAGGACCGAAGTATTCTGGTCCGCGCGCGCCATTGCTTTAAAGGCCGCTCTCACCACTTTCGCAGTTTTCGGCGCGCTTCTCACGGGTGCCATTCAAATAAATGCCCAGGCAATTACGGAAGGCTTCGATGATGTTTCGACGCTTCCGGCCGCGGGCTGGGTCATCGACAATAACAGCCAACCGCTGGGAACCACCAGTTGGTTCCAGGGAACCCCCGGGGCGCCACCGAACGAAACGTTTCCCGCACAATCGGGCGCCGCAAATTCGTACATTGCCGCGAACTTCAACGCCACCGGTAGTCTCGGCACGATCAGTCTTTGGCTGCTGACGCCGAATCGAACGTTCAACAACGGCGATACGATTACCTTCTATACGCGAACGGTCACGGGAAGCGACTTTCCGGATCGCCTTCAGGTCAGGCTGTCGACGGCCGGCGCGAGCGTTAATACCGGCACTTCCGCGACGGATGTCGGTGATTTTACGACGCTCTTGCTCGATATCAACCCTACCTTAGCGGTCGGCGGCTATCCCGAAGCTTGGACGCAATACACCATCACTCTTTCCGGGCTTGCCGGGCCGACAAGCGGTCGTATCGCGTTTCGCTATTTCGTAACGGACGGCGGGGCCACGGGCGACAACTCGAATTACATCGGCATAGATACATTCAACTACACGCCAGCCGGCGGTGGTGGCGGCACTCCGACCCCAACTCCGTGTAACACGTCATTGCCGGATGCACCGGTCGATTATGACTGCAACGGTAGAACGGATTTTTCCGTTGTTCGAATCGTGGGTGGCATCGCTAATTGGTACAACAAACTTAATCCGGGAAATCCGCAGCCGCCGGTCCAATGGGGCCTTTCAACCGACTTTTACATTCCGGCCGACTACGACGGTGACCGTCGAGACGACATCGCCGTGTGGCGTCCCGGTGCGACTGCGACTTTTTACATTTTACAAAGCCAAACGTCAACCATTCGTGTCGACAATTTCGGACAAACGGGCGACGACCCGAGCGTCGTTGCGGACTATAACGCTGACAATCGAGATGACGTGGCGGTTTATCGAGAAGGTGCGACGCCTAGTGCGACAAGCACCTGGTATTACCGGCCGACGCCGACTTCGAATTTCGTTGCCGTCACGTTCGGCATGGGCGGTGACGACCCGGCTCCGGGCGACTATGACGGCGATAACCGTTCGGACTTCGTTGTTCAGCGAGCCCAGTCCGGAACGGGCGTCTTTTATATGCTGCTGACAACGAACGTTTACACATTCGTAAACTTCGGCAACGGCACCGAGACGGTCGCTCCTGGCGATTTTGACGATGACGGGAAGACCGACATCTCGATTGTTAACCAGAGCGGAGCCACATACATTTGGAGTTTCCGTCGCAGCAGTAACGGATCGACCGGCGGCGATCCTTGGGGCCTTCCCGGCGATATTATCACGCAAGGCGATTACACCGGCGATGGGCAAACGGATTACAGCATATGGCGGCCATCGACCGGAACGTTTCACGTGATGGAGGTCAATCGTAACCAGTTCAGTCAGACCTGGGGCGTTCCTACTGACTATCCGGTGGCGAATTACAATTCGCACTAGAGCCTAAAATCAACCTGAAACAGCTAAAAGGCCGTCCCCCAAAGACGGCCTTTTAATTTGGTGCGGCTTTGCCGCAGTGCTGTGACCAAAATGAAATTGATGGATTGAATTTTACCGGGCTACTCAATCGCCTCGGTACACCTTAAAATCGATCTCCGGGAAAATATTGTCCCGATCTTCGATCTCGGCCAAAAGATCAATGTTCACGTTGCCGGTCTCGATCATATCCGCGATCAGGTCAAAACGATGAATATGCGATTCAAACCGGCGTGTCGAATAGTCGACCGTCGTTCCCTGATAGATCTGAAACGCCCAGTCGCTGGATTCCGCAAGCAACAACTCGCGCGCGAGCTGATTGAGCACGCGCGCTTTCAGTTCCAGGTTCGGATTTCCGAGTTCGGACTTCGCGCCGCCCAACTCGGAACTCGGAACTCCGAACTCGGAACTCGCGAGGCGCGTCATCCGACGTTCCGCATCGTGCTGATACGGATACATCCACGAGTTTTTTTCGTTAAGCCACACCTTGTAAAAACCGTTCGCGCCCCA
>JBHENZ010000281.1:0-7302 GCA_046261815.1 Pyrinomonadaceae bacterium
CCGTAAAGGGAGTGCCGTGAACCCATTTGAATACCATCGATGTCTGCCACCCGCCGATAAGGTGACCCAGAATGCCGCGGTCTTTATCAAACCAGGGCAGGCGGTATGTTCCGAAGAGAGTGAATCTATGCGGGGTGTGGAAGCGAGAAGGCCCTTTCGATAACTTTGGATCGTTACCATTTTGATTGCTATCCCCCGTGCCTACGGATGTGGCTTCCGAAGTCGTGTCGAGCGATTTGCTCCATGTATAGGCCGCTTGAAAATTGACACCGTGGCTCAACCTTTTACTGAATTCGATCTGCAAGCCGTCATAGTAACTGAAAGCCCCATTGCTGACCTCTGAGTGGCCGCCAAATCGTCCGTCAGGACGCCTTTCATTAATACGAGGAACACGAAAGCTGTATTCCAGGTTTCCAAGCGGAACCGCAACCGGACAGGCCGTAGTAACCGGAACATTTACAAGACCGGTTCCGGCGCATTGCACGTTCGCCGCTTGCCGCAAGACCTGTCCACGGGTATCAAACGCTCGCGGGTCGCCCGGCGGCCGATTAGCGGCGGTATAAAGAATCAAAGGAGAATTGTTTGGATGATCGTGGACGAGAACTCCATCCGGATTGATCGAAGGCGCGTTGCCGAACGCATATTTCAAAAGGCCGAATCCGCGATTGCCTGTATAACTTACCCTAAGCGCCGAACTCCACGGAAGCTGCCGTTCAAAAGTCAGGTTCCACTGTCTCGTGTAGGGCATTTCGAGGTTCGGATCGACTACAAGGTTTTTGCTATATCGCCCTGTTGGTTCAATTCCGGGCACAAACACTAGACCACCCGTTGGATCCTGAAGGTTCGTCGGGAAAAAACCGCTACCTGCGGGCGAGGTCCGGTTATATGCCAAGGCGTTTGGCGGATTAAATCGTATTGATAACCCAGTTTGTGAGAAAATTGACTGAAAGAGCCGCCCATGATAGACGCCGTACCCGCCGCGGATCGAGGACTGCCCCGGTTCGCCAAATAGCGATCCGAGCACCCCCTTTTTAAACGAGGGACTATAAGCAAAACCGATTCGGGGTTCCCAATTGTCTTTATCGTCACTGAACCCATATTCGATCCGGCCTTCTTTTTCTCTTGGAGCGTTTACATATTCGTAGCGTCCGCCAAGATTTAATGTCAAATTGGGAAAAATCTTCCAATTATCTTCAACGTAAAAATTGTATTCACCGTTCCGGTTCTCCAGAAAGAATTCACCATAACCCTTTTGGAAATTGTTGACACACCCGTTGATCAACGACTGAAATCCGTTCGCATACGCGATGCCATTGCACAAGCCGCCGGTCAACGTGAAATTATAAAATCCGCGCGAAAGGCTGTCGGCGAGGTCGTCCAGACGCTGCATACGAACGTCTGTTCCAGCTTTGAAAAAATGATTTCCCCCGAAGATCGCCGAGATGTTGTATACGAACTGATTGTCCGTTTGGTATCGCTGTATCGGAAAGTTGCCAGCGTTTCCGATGATAGAAGACCCAAAAACCGGAGTAACGGTAAATCTGATAATAGGCGTGTCGTTCCCGGCCAGGATGTTGACAAGCGTAGTTCTCAGTCCTAACCCATAACGAAACTCGCCGACCAGGTTCGGGCCAAAAACGTGTGTCCAGTTGAAACCTATGTTCTGTTGCTTGTTATTCTGAAATGCCGCCTCGCCGCGAATAATATCGTCTGACAGGCGTTGCTGGCGAGTATATTGATACCTCGTAAAAAGGGTATCGCTTTGGCCGGCGTTCCAGTCCAAACGCGCCGAGTAATCCTCGTCCGGACGGTCGAAGCCCTGTTGCCCTTCGTACACACGCGCTCCGCGGGCGCTGTTTGGCAGGACACCGTCGAAACGGTCTATTACGGATTGAATGAATGCCCGGTTCGCGGGCGTGTCGTTAACAGCCGCACCGGGGGCGCGGAACCAATTTGCCGGATCTCTTTCGCTGGGGAGAAACACATCCTTTATATAGTTAAGTGCTCCGGAGTTCTGCGTGCGGTCGAAACTGGCAAATCCGAATAGTTTATCCTTGATAATCGGAAACCCAACTATACCGCCGTACTGGTTTCGGCGATTAACAGGTTTTGGGCCGTGGAAAAAGAAGGACTTAGCATTGAGCGAACTATTGTTGTGGTACCAGAAGGCCTCGCCCTTTATTTGGTTGGTACCGGATTTGGTCTGGACCAAGACTACCGCGCCATAGCCGCGTCCAAATTCCGCGGTAAAATTATTAGTGATAACCTGAAATTCCTTGATTGTGGCAAGCGTTGCACCCTGCCGATTTTGGTTTTCCGATGAATCATCGTTGTTCACGCCGTTTATCTGAAATGTAGCTCCGCGCGTTCCGGTGCCGTTGAAGTTGATCGAGGAACCCGATGAAGCCGTGGGATTGTTTTGTCCGCCGTTTGGATTCTCCTGAAAGCCGGTAAACGTTTCGGCCAGCGTAAGAAAATTCCCCTGATTTGCGACAGGACGTTCGGTAATTTGAGTGGCCGTTAGTGATTGAGTGACCTGAGCGTCCGATGTATTTATCGGCGCGCTGTCGTCGTTTACGGTAACTTCGCCTGTCACGGTCGGATCAAGACGTATATTGATTACGTTGGTTTCGTTCAGACTGACTGTGACGTTATCCTGAGTGACCTTATTGAAATCCGTCCGTGTCGATTCGAGTCGGTATTGGCCGATTGGAAGAAATGCAAAGTTATAGTGCCCGCTTTCGGAGGTTACGACCGTTCGTTCCAGGCCCGTTTCGAGGTTCCGGACTGTTACCGTAGCATTCGGGATCGCGGCGTCATTAGAATCTGAAACGGTTCCGCGTAGTGTGCCGCTGACCGTCTGCCCGGAAATTTGTAAAGCAAGTATCCCGGCGAAGACCATCGCCGTCGCGGTGAATTTAGGGAGTCCTGCCATTTTTCTCAACATAATCGTTTTTTCTCCGAAACAAGTGAAGATCGAACCGGAAAATCCATAAGAAATCTTTACGTTTGTGGAAGTTTATCCAAAATTTCGTTATCGTTACTTGCGGACGAAAACCGTTTGGGTTGCTTCAACGGTTGAAATTAAAGGGCTTATTACAAAAACGTGAACTTACGGACTTTTATAGACCGATTTTATAATTTTGTAAAGCAAACTTCGTGCAAGTTGTGATTTGGAATCCGGGCTCTGAACTCTCCTCCCAAAAAGGAGGGGAGCTAGAGAGAACCACAGCGTCAGCCCAAGGCGGCTGACCCTTTGTGAGGCAAGGAGCTTTTTTGGCTTTTATTTATACAAAAGATAAGCCGCTCGGCGTCGCTGAAAATCGGCGAGGCTGGGTTGCCAGGCTTTTTCGATTGTTTCCGGCGTGTCGCCGCGTTTTAGCATTTCGAGAATGGGCGCGTTGACGAGCAGGCGGGCGAAGCGGTCGATTTGCCAGTCGTTTGGATAAAGCTTGCGAAGCGCGGCGGCGATCTCAATGCCGGTGCGGACGGATTCGAACCTATTTCGGTCAATGATAATGATATTCACGCCGCCGAGGTCTTCGTTTTTAAAAACGGATGCGTTCGGTTTGTAGCGAATGGGCACGAAACGGACGCCGGGCAAATTTCGCTCGTTCAAATGCTTGGCGAGCTTTTGTCCGTCGAGCCACGGTGCGCCGATGACTTCGAAGGGCGTATCGGTGCCGCGACCGACGCTCAAATTAGTCGTTTCAAGCAAACCGATGCCGGGATAAAGTGTCGCTTGGGTTAGGGAACGCATGTTTGGCGAAGGGTTGATCCACGTCTGACCCGTCTCGTCGAACCACATCGAACGCGACCAGTTTTCCATTTTTATAACGCGCAGATCGGCCCCGATTTTTCGCTCGGCGTTCATCATCCGGCCGAGCTCGCCGATGGTCAGGCCGTAGCGCACGGGAATCGTGTGGGCGGCAATAAACGAAAGCTTGTCTTCCTCGGCAAGACTTCCCTCTACGGCCTGCCCGCTGATCGGATTGGGACGGTCAAGGATGTAAATGGGAATTTTCGCCTTGGCAGCTTCTTCCATCACGTTTTTCAACGTGGCGGTGTAAGTGTAAAAGCGCGCGCCGATGTCCTGGATGTCGTAAAGAAGCGCGTCGAGATCCTTGAGCTGCTCCGGTTTCGGCCGGCGTCGGTCGCCGTCATATAGCGAATAAATCGGCACGCCGGTCTTCTCGTCTTTCGAATCACCGATCTTTTCCGTATCAAGCTCGCCGCGTATGCCATGCTCGGGTGCGAAGATCGACACGAGCTTTACGTTTTTCGCCTCGTTCAAAATATCGATCGTCGGCTTGCCAGCGAGATTGCGGCCGGTGTGATTGGTGACGAGGCCGATGCGTTTGCCTTCGAGGTCCTTGAATTGATTTTTTTCGAGAACGTCGATGCCGTTGAAGACAGGCTCGCGGACAAAACCCGGCTGAAAGCCCCAAACAGGAATCGGTGTACGTCCGAGTGGGAGATCTACAATCCTACTCGTCTGTTCTGCTGAGCGTCTCGCCGCTTCTACCTGCTCTTTAAATTTCGGAATTTGCGCGGCGACCTGGGCGGAGTAGATATTTTCGGCGAGGCGATAGACCTCAATTGGGACGTCTTCGATCGCCGAGGCGACAACAGTCGCGACCTTTGCACGCAGCGGCGTCACGTCGCCTTTGCCGTCGGGGTGGACGCGGTTCGAAAGAAATACGACGAACGTTTGCGTGACGCGGTCTATCCAGATGCTCGTCCCCGTAAAACCTGTATGCCCGAAAGAACCTAATGGAAACAACTCGCCGCGGTTTGATGAGAATGACGTGTTCATATCCCATCCCAGCCCGCGCGTCGAGCCGTCCTCGGAAACCACGTACGGCGCGGTCATCTTGGCGACTGTTTGCGCGGACAGGATGCGGCGCCCACTGTCAGAACCGGGAGCGGTAGCGACTGGGTTATTGCCTCGTTGCGACCTCGGAACCCGGTCGTTACCACTCCCGGTTCTGACTTGAAGCGGAGCGACGCCACCGTTCAATAGCATCTGACAGTAACGGGCAAGATCGTCGGCCGTCGAGAAAAGTCCGGCGTGTCCGGCGATACCGTCCATTCGGAAAGCTGTCGGATCGTGAACTCGGGCTCGTAAGATTTCATCGCCTGATGTAGTGTCCCCTTCAAATTTTGCACCGAGATAGCTATTCTGACCGCGAATGTTCTCAGTCGGAGCAAATTGACTAAGATCGCGAGGTGTGGTGTGGGCTCCAGGCATAAAAACCCACTCCAAAAACGACTTCTCAGCGAAAATATTCTCTCGAACACCCGCTGCTCTGGTTACGATCTCACCCAGCACAATAAACCCAATATCCGAATAAACAAATCTCGTACCCGGCGCGGCCCGCAACTTTTCTTTTTTCAGTGCGGCTAGCATTCCTTCGCGACCCGTCCATTTCTCGCCGAGGTCGAAATCGGGGCGGTAGCCGGAGGTGTGGGTGAGAAGCTGCTGGATGGTGACCTTTTTCGCTTCCGGGTCGTCGATGTCGGGGATGTATTTGCCGATGGTGTCGTTGAGGCGGAGCTTGCCCTGCTCGACGAGTATCATTATCGAGGTCGCGGTTGCGATCGGTTTCGTGAGCGACGCGACGTCGAAGATCGTATCGACCGTCATCTTCTCGACCGTCGGCACGAGCGAGCGGTTCCCAAATGCCTTTCGAAAAACGATCTTCCCTTTATGCCCGACGATCACGACCGCTCCCGGCAGCTTCTTGGCGGTAATATCGGCCTCGACCAGAGCGTCGATCCCATTCAACTTCGCCGCATTCATCCCGACGGACTGCGGCGGCGCAACAGGCAGTCCTTGCGCCTGAGCGACCCCGGCAAATATCACCGCCGAAACGCAGAGACGCAGAGAGTGCAAAAGAAATCTGATTGATTTTCGCTTCATTGGGAGCTTATTTGAGCGGTTCATAAATAAAGTTGAAATCTCATTCCTTAGCGTCTTCGGCGTCTCGGCCGTAAAATTATTTCCCGGCCGAAAGTTCTCTTTCCCTTTCGGCAAAGTTTTCTTTGCAAAGCCGGACGAATTCTTTGCCGACCGGTGAGAAATGCCCGCCGCGGAGACGTGCGAGGCCGAGTTCCCATTGCAGCTCGGCCCCTTCGATCAGCCAGGAGACCAGACGATTTTCGGCAACTTCGCGGGCAACCGATTTTGCACCGGCCATGCCGACGCCGAGGTTGCCGGCGACCATTTTGTTTACGGCTTCCTGACGGGCGAGCTCCATAGTGATGTTCGGTTTGACGTTGGCGGCGGCAAAAAATTCGTCGATCATCCGGCGAGTGTTTCCGCCGCGTTCCCCGAGGATAAGCTTTTCACCGGCAAGCGCCGCGGCACTTATATATTTTTCTGACGCTAAGGGATGGCTTGGATGGGCGATCGCGACCAGCTCGTCGCTAAATAAGGATTCGGTGCTTACGTTAGAGTTGTCGACCGGCAAGGAGATAAAGGCTGAATCGATTTCGCCGTGCATTATTCTGTCGACCAGCCGCTGGCTAGTGCCGGAAGCAACGGTCAACTCGGCGTGGGGATATCGCCCGCGCAACCCCAACATGATTGAAGGTAACTGCTTGGTCGCAAAGGTGCCCGACGCGGTGCCGATTCGCAAGCGGCCGTATTCGGCACCGGCAACCTCGGCGATTTCGGCAATCGCCGAATCGTGCTCGCGTAGAATTTTTCGCGCGCGTTCGAGCAGGGTTTCGCCGGCCTCGGTCAAGATCACCCGTCGCGGCGTGCGTGTGAAAAGCGGAAGACCGACCTCGTCTTCAAGCTGACGGATCTGCATCGAGATTGCCGCCTGCGTTACGTTAACGCGTCTGGCCCCGGCAGTGAAGGTTTTCGCCTCGGCAATCGCAAGAAATGCCTTAAGTTGTCTGATCTCCATATCTTTTTTGGCGGGGCGGCGTCGGCTCGCTGATTTTAATCCATATTTGCTCAGTTTTCTTCGACCACAGAACAGAAGAAAAAGACGATATATGACGAGAAAATAGAAGACCAAACGACCTTAGCATCAATCATACTTATTGAATACATAAAATCTGTTACATTTGCTTATTTTGTCAAGTATGGCAAAGAATAGATTTGCAAATTTCAACATTTTTTATAAATGGCCGCTCGCGTTTCAAAAACTAAAACCAGACGCGAATTCCCGCTACTTTACCTTGGCGTCGACGGCGGCGGCACAAAAACGCACATTGCATTGATGAACGCGGCCCGCGAGATAAAGGCTGAGGGCCTTTCGGGTCCTTCGAATCCGCTAAGGGTCGGCG
>JBHENZ010000282.1:0-7349 GCA_046261815.1 Pyrinomonadaceae bacterium
TTGGGGTCGAGATGCCCGAGGCGTTGACGAACACCTTAAAGATAGCCGAAATGTGCGACGTTCGGCTGCCCGTGGGCGAGAACAAATTCACGCTGCCAATTTTCCCGATACCGTCGGATGCGGCCGCAAAAAATCCCGACGAGTATTTCGAACTTGTCATCCGTGAAGGCTTTGAACAAAGGCGTCGCTCCGTTTGGCAGGCATTGGCCGATGCGGGCAAGCTGCGATGCGGATTTGAGGATTACGAGGCCCGATTAAAGCGTGAAGTAGAAGTTATCCGGACGATGGGTTTTCAGGATTATTTTCTGATCACCTGGGAATTTATTCGATACGCTAAGCAGAAAAATATCCCGGTCGGCCCGGGACGCGGTTCGGCCGCGGGTTCGCTGGTTGCTTACTGTCTCGATATCACCGACATCGATCCGCTGCAATACAATTTACTTTTCGAGCGATTCTTAAATCCGGAGCGAATTTCGATGCCGGATATTGACATCGATTTTTGCATTCGCGGCCGGGCGGACGTTATCGATCACGTGTCGAAAATCTATGGTCGCGATTCGGTCTGTCAGATAATTACATTCGGCACCATGGCCTCGAAGGCGGCTATTAAAGATGTCGGCCGTGCACTCAGCATGCCTTACGGCGACGTCGAAAGAATCGCAAAGCTGATCCCGCCGCCGTTCCGTGGTCGAAACGTTAGTATTTCCCAGGCCTTGGAAAAGGTAGGCGAATTAAAGGCCGCCGTCGCCAACGATCCTAAGGTCAAAGACCTCGTTGATCTCGCTTTGCGACTCGAGGGCTGTTCGCGTCACGCATCGGTGCACGCCGCGGGGGTTGTGATCGCGCCGAAACCGCTGCACGAGATCGTACCTGTGGCAGTTTCCGTCAAAAATGAGCTGACCAGCCAGTATTCGATGAACGACCTCGAAAAGGTTGGGATGCTCAAGATGGATTTTTTGGCGTTGACGACGTTGACCGTAATCGACGACTGTCTTAAATCGATCGCCGCACGGACCGGCACCGAGATCGATTGGACGCAAATTTCCCTTAACGATTCGAAAACGATGGAGTTGTTCGGCGAGGGTCGCACCGATGCGGTCTTTCAATTCGAATCGAGCGGTATGCAGGAGATATGCCGCCGTCTCAAGCCGAAGGAGCTTGAAGATCTTTCGGCACTGAACGCTCTTTACCGTCCGGGCCCAATCGATGGCGGCATGATCGACGACTACATCGCGCGTCATCGTGGCGATAAGCCAGTGCGATATTTGACCGCGGAGATGAAGGATATCCTCAGCAACACGTACGGCGTGCTGGTCTATCAGGAACAGATAATGCAGCTTGCTCAGAAACTGGCCGGCTACAGTCTCGGAGAGGCCGATACAATGCGCCGGGCAATGGGCAAAAAGAAGCGTGAGGAAATGGCCGTGCACGAGGAGAAATTCGTGTCCGGTGCGGTGAGCCGCGGAATAAAAAAAGAGAAGGCTTCCGAAATCTTTCGATTGATGGCTCAGTTTGCTGACTACGGCTTCAATCGCAGTCACAGTATCGCGTACGCCTACCTTGCCTTCCAGACCGCTTACTTGAAAGCTCACTTCCCGACCGACTTTTATGCCGCGGTGCTTTCGCACGAAGCGGACGACAGCACAAAGGTCTACAAATATTCGACCGAACTTCGCTCGGTCGGACTCAAGCTTTTGCCGCCCGACGTCGACGAAAGCGGCGACAATTTCACGCCGCTCGACGACGCCGTACGGTTCGGGTTGGGTGCAATAAAAGGTATCGGATCGTCGACGATCGAAGCTATCGTCGAAGCCCGCCGCGACGGAAAATTTTTGTCTTTCTTTGATTTTGTCAAAAGGATCGATGCAGGTGCCATAAATCGACGCGGGCTGGAGGGCCTGATCGCCTCAGGCTCGTTCGATTCGATGAAGCCGGAGGGTGCGCCAATCGGCAAATGGCGTGCGAACCTTTGCCGTGCGATCGAACCGGCACTTGCATTCAGTCTTCGAGAACACGAAGACAAGCGTCGCGGACAAACCGGGCTTTTTGCGGCTGCGGCAACCGCGCAAACAAATGAACCCCTGCCGGACGTTGAACCGTGGTCGCAAACCGAGCTTTGCCGGCAGGAGAAATCGGCCCTCGGATTTTACCTGTCGGTCCACCCGCTGGACAGCTACAAAACGTTGCTTGAAAATTTGGCGATTAGAAACATCGGCGATTATGAGGAAATAAAAGCGGGTGATTTTCTCACGCTCGCCGGCATCGTTTCGGATAGCCAGATTCGCTACAGCAAAAAAGGCAATCGGTTCTGCACGTTTCGGATCGAAGATCAATCGACGAGCGTGAAATGTCTCGCCTGGGCTGAGGCCTACTCCAAATTCGGACGAGCGATGAAGAATGACGAAGTGGTGATCGTCGAAGGAAAGATTGAATCGATAGAAGGTATAGACATCACTTTTATTGTATTGGAAGCGCGTTTGGTTGCCGACGCCGTGGCGATGCGGGCGACGGGTTTATCCGTTAACCTGCCCGCAAACGGCGTAGACGATGAATATCTTTCGGAACTACTGACAATCTTCAATCGCGAAACCGGAAAGTGCGATTTGTACCTGGATTTAAGAATTGACAACATCGACGTTAGACTGCTTTCCAAGCCAGTGCGAATTAAAGGATCGACAGAACTCGAGAACGAACTGAAAAGTCGCGGGTGCAAAGTCGAATGGCTTCTCAAATAACCTAATATGGATACCGCAAAAACGGCAATCGAACGTGTGCAAATCGCCAGGCATCCCGACAGGCCGTATTCGATGGATTTGTTTTCGTCCGTTTTTACGGACTTTGTCGAGATTCATGGCGATCGCAGATACGCTGACGACCCGGCCATCGTCTGCGGGATGGCCAGGCTCGACGGCAAAGAGGTTCTCGTCGTCGGGCATCAAAAAGGCCGCGATACAAAACAGCGGCAGCAGCGAAACTTTGCGATGCCTAAACCGGAAGGCTACAGAAAGGCACTTCGGGCAATGAAGCTGGCGGAAAAATTTGGGCGGCCGATTCTTACTTTTGTCGATACTCCAGGTGCCTATCCGGGTATCGACGCCGAAGAGCGCGGCCAGGCCGAGGCCATCGCCTATAACTTGCGAGAGATCTCCGCGCTTCGCGTACCCGTGATAGCGGTTATCATTGGCGAAGGAGGCTCTGGCGGCGCTCTTGCCATAGGTATTGCGGACCGCATTGTTATGTTGGAGAACGCTATTTATTCGGTAATTTCGCCCGAAGGTTGCGCCGCGATTCTTTGGAAAGACGCGGGCAAAGCAGACCTTGCGGCAAGCGCGCTGCGGCTTACGGCGGACGAGCTGGAAAAATTCGATTTGATCGATGAAATCGTTCCCGAAACGAAGGCATGGGAAATGGAAAAGTTCCACTCGACAGCCGATCTTTTGAAAAAGTGCTTGACCCGAAATCTAAGGGAGCTTTCCGCCTTGCGATCTGAACAATTACTCTCGGAACGCTTCAAAAAGTTTCGGAAGATGGGAAAATGGGTCTGAAAAATCGACCAAATGTCTTAACGGCTGTGCCGCAGTGCTGTGCCGATAGGCTCGGCCGTCCATCGGGATATTTCTTTCCATCGGATCTGCCAAAATGAAATTGACGGATCGAATTTTTAAAAGCCGTCCTTTTTGACAACCTTGTACACGGGATGTCAATCAAAACGGTATATCATCGTCCGTCTGCGCGGCGGGAGCAGCAGCAGCTCCGCTGGACGACTTTTGAGACGGACCCGAAAATTCCGCCTCGCCCGAGCCGCCTTCGTGAGAATAATCGTCGCCTGTTGCGCGGCTTCCGATAAAATGCATATCCGATCCTTGAACTTGTAACGTGTGCCGGTTGTTACCGTCACGATCCGTCCACTCTTCGACACCCAGGCGGCCCTCAATATAAACCTGACTGCCCTTTGTCAAATACTTTGCCGCATTCTCAGCCTGATTTCTCCAAAGCGTTACGCGAAACCAGGTCGTAACGTCCTGCATTTCCCCCGCTTTGTCACGCTTCTTTTCATTGGTTGCAATGGAAAAATCGCAGACCGCAGTTCCCTGCGGCGTATATCGCAGTTCTGGGTCGCGGCCGAGATTGCCGACAATCGTGATTTTATTAAACGACATTTAGAGATTGTCTCCCTCAGAGTAAGATGTTTGGCGAACTTTGCAGGATATTACATTCATCAAAACTTACGGTCAAGTTTGGTGTGATAGAATCTCTGTTTATTTCCGCGGCCGAGGCTACTTCGGATTTTAAGAGCTTGTGCCAGTCAATCTTTTCAATCTCGCGAGTAAAACGATTAAGTCACTTGGGACATTGTTCCTGTTGGTGACGATCTATTCTTATCCGGCTGTCGCCAGTTCATCCCTTGCTTACGATTTTAGCTCAGTCCGTCTTCAGAAATGCTGGGAGTCGAAAGATTCGGAATTTTTCACCCGGCAAATAACGGCGGATACGAATTTCGTGTTTGCCGCTTCAAGCTCCGAGATTCGCGCCATTGACGTTGATCTCGGCCGACAGTATTGGACCGCTGAACTTGGCGGTGCGATCGTTTCCAACCTCGTTCCGAACAACGGATCACTATTCCTGGTAACGGCACCGATCGTCAAGGATACAGAACGCCCGCCTTTCGCCCTTTTGCGATCGCTTAGCCGACAAACCGGCTTGCCTAATTGGTCGGTACCGATCCCGCCAGCATCCCGAGCCTATCTGGGTTTTTTAACGGGCTCTGTGATTGTCGCCTCGGAAGACGGGACTTTCGCCGCATATTCGTCGGCCGACGGCACACAGCTTTGGAAGCTTTCGGTTGGGGGTGCGCTAAGTTTCGCGCCTGTTTTCAACGGAACATCCCTTCTTGCGGCGACCGATAAGCGACGAATCACCGCAATAAGTGGTGAAGGAAAAGTGTTATGGGCATTCAGCTCTGAAGGCGCAATAACTGCTGTAACGCTTTTTTCCGATCATGCCATCGCTCTCGGCAGCGATCGCGGGAATATTCTTCGGGTTTCGGACGAGGGTGAAAGCGAATGGAATTTTCGTCTTGGCGGCCAAACCTCTCTGCTCGAAAAAACCAATCGCGGAATAATTTCGGCGTCTTATGACAACTTCTTGTATATGTTGAGCGGCGGAGGCCGCCTGGTTTGGAAACGCCGCTTGCCGGCCAGAATTACCAATTCGGCAATTATCAACGAAAACTTCGGCGTATTCGCCGTTGCGAACGAAGGACGCCTTTATCTAATCGACCTGAAAGCCGGCCGGATTCTCGACCAGGCCGACCTTGGCGAAGGAAATTCTGAATTATTCGTCTCAGCAATTCCGAACCGAACCGCCGCGGCCGCTGCCACCGGCGACATAATTCGTTACTACGCAGCCGGCAGTTGCGTCGAGCGTGAAAAAAGGCAGCCATAGTCGGCCGCCTTCCCCAATAAACTTTTAATGCTGTTCTGCTAGTGCGACGTATTATAGTCGTGCATCATAGCGTAAATCTCGTCTTTTACCTTTAGTTTTTGCTTCTTAAGCGTGGTTTCTTCGAGTTGTTCCTCGTCGTTCGGGTAAGTCAGGTGGGCTAGCTCGGTCAGTCGTTCCTCGAAATTCTGGTGCTGGTGGACTAATTCTCGAAACGTCGAGTTCGACTTGAGAAGCTCGTCTCTCACCGCATCAGGTCTTGACAGGTCCATAGCGTATCGTCCTCACTTTTCAATTTTCTAAAACCCACATGCCGCGGTTTTTTGCAGAATTTGGGTTCAAGCATGATATTAGTCAACTTGTACTAAATTTTCAAGCGAAACGTTGTACGGACTTTCGAAGAACCATTAAAAGTGCGTCGTCTTCCGGGTCGACGTAAAAGGCCTTCCGCCGTCCGACAGCCGCGAATCCCAGATTACGATACATTTCGATTGCCGAACCATTTGCGCTGCGGACCTCGAGCCATATTTCGGAAACCAGTTCCCGATCGCAGATTTGAAGAAATTCTTTGATTAAATTAGAGCCGGACCCTTTTCTGCGATGAGCCGGGTCGACGGCGACGTTGTAAATCTCAACTGTCGGGGCGACATTTGAGCCGAGGTCGACAAACCTGCCGACAACAAAACCAATCAAATTCTCACCGTCGATTGCCGCCAGGAAAATCGAATCTTTACGCTCAAGCTCCGTAAGATAATCTTCCGTCGACCATTTGCCCAGGCCGCACGCTAGTGTGAGTTGGGAAACGGCGGGGATCATCTCCGCGCGGGCTCGAACGATTTCCATGTCATTGTGGTTTAGAATCCGGTGCGAAGGCCGCTCCGCCGCAGGTAAATAGGACTCGGCGGTAAACTCGGCCGATTTAAGCTCGCCTGTCCGATTACCTTCGCAAGGTTCACGTTGATTGGAATAATTCTCAAGGCTGCTGCAAATGGCCGGTTTAAGGCATTGATGCGGCCGGCGAGTTCCTCGGAAAGAAAAGCCGCGTTTGTGTTCGCCCATTCCGCTTTTTCCAACAAACCGTCAAACGAATCCGCGGCTGGGTGCGAGGCGTGCGAATCAGTTCCGAATGTTTGCCAGGCGTATTCATCTTTTCCCGTCTGAACGGCAACAAGGGTGGTCTCGCCAGGAACCGCATAAATTTCACAAATGGCCTCAAAGAGCGGGACGCCGATACAGTCTATATTCAACGCCTTGCTGAACCCGAGCGCCGTCGCGATGGCCACGCGAATTCCGGTATAGCTTCCCGGACCATTCGAAACGGCGATTCTGTCAACGTCCTCTCTCTGAAAGCTGCATTTCTTTAATAATTCGTCGATCGCAATGAGGACCTGCTCGGCCCGCGATGCGGTGCCCGTGGAGTCTCCTTTGACCTCGTCGCCCCGTAACAGTGCAAGCGAGCCGCCGCCGATTGCGGACTCGATAGCCAAGGTGATAATCATGAAAAATTGCGGCGGCGTCGGACCGTGCTCAAGACGTTTCGAGCTGCGGGCTTGAATCGCTTAAAAATGTCCTGTATTTGATATTTAAGCCTTGATCCGTCGTCGAATTCACCTTCCGTGTCGATAGTTGCCTTTATCGGGTTGGGCGGAAGGCGTTTTCGAATTTGCTGCAAAAACATTTTCGGATCGTGGACTGTAGTGTCGAGTCCCACTCTTCTCACAGGATCAGCCCACTCAGCCTCGACGGCATTAATAAGCCAGGCGGGAAGCTTTTTCGCTTCGTCGGCAAAAGGCAGATCGGCAATATTGAGATCGAGGTATTTATGAGCAAGGCCGATGGCGGAAACGACCCATTTTCTACGGAGCGGCGATACCGGCAGGAGGCACTTATCCCAATCAAAATCAAGC